>JBDHMC010000102.1:0-14179 GCA_039656355.1 Gemmatimonadota bacterium
GATGGGGATGGAGAGGCCTACTCCGTTTCCGGCAGGGAGGGCCCGGTAGCCCAATCCCCTGATGAAGTCAGACAGTTGGGAGGAGGTGATTGCCATCCGGGAGTACCCATTCCCGACTGCGGCTGAAGCCAAGCGCCCCGGCGAGTTGGAGATGGCATGGTAATCCTCTTCGAAAGCCAAAGCGACGACACGGTTCATGGATTCCGGGATGTACCAGGCATCTTCGGTCTGCTCGAACCGGTCTCCCCTATAGTGAACCGGGATGGTCCGCTCGCTATCCTCCCGGGTCGGAGTGAAGTAGTCCGAGTAGAGCCAGAGGGGATTCATCGTGGCTACTCCCGCAAGGGAAGCGCCATAGAAGAGGGCGGCATGCCTCACCGCCAGCGTCGTCTCCTCCCACGTCATATTCAGCTCTGCCGGGTTCCACGGACCCATCCGATCCAGTCCCGCGCCCCGGACCTGTCCGCCTACCCCGTCCCAATCGTAGTCCTGGCTTCCGCCCATGCTGGCGTGGCGCCATGCGGCTGCCATGAGGGCATAATCCAGCCGTGTTTGGTTTGGAACCTTCCCCTCACCGTCCACGAGGTTGTTTCGCGTAACGCTCTCGCTCCGTTCGGGACGGATAAGCCGCTCCGGATCCCATAAGTTGCGGCTGAACATGGTGAACTTCTCGCTCATGCGGGTGAGGACGTCCTCGTCGATTTCGTAAGGGACCTGTCCGTCCGAAAGTTTCTCTACCGCAAAGCCACCGTATTCCGCCTCCGACTCGACTAGGACCCCTCTTTCGGTGGCCCCTAGGATTCGGGGGGCGCCGATCATCCCCCCGAGAGCAGCTGAAACCCCGCCAACCCCCACCCCAGCGGCTGCTGAGCCGGCACCGAGGACGGACAAGAACCGCCGTCGGTCCATACCGTTCTCAGGCATAGGTCTCTCCTTCCCCCTCACGCATCTGATTCCCGGCGCCGGACGGTCGGGCAAACACGGTCCGGCCCAGAATCACGGCCCAAACCACAGCAATAAAGCCCAGGAGGGTGCCCATCACCGCAGCACCTTTGGGTGTCCCTTCACGGAGGAAACTCACAACCACCTCCAGAACGAAGACCCCGTAGAGGAACCCCAGAAACGTCAGCCCCCACTGCCACCAGCTGACGGTGAGGGCGCGGGCCCGGGTAAGCCGCATGAGGAGGAGAAACCCCATCGCCGCCCCGGCGCCAATGAAGAGTTCAGCCATGATCTAGTCCCCTAAATCCCGGTGGAGCGAAATCGCTCGCAAATCCTGGTACATATCACTCAGTTAAGCAACTCCCATGCCATCCGAGTCGGGTTGGAAGCGGCCACCATTACACCCAGAAAGGCGGGGGACCCCAAGAGCCAGCTCCACGCCAGAATCCATCACGACGTCTCTGCGCCGATGGGCGTGGTCAGGGAGAAGGTTGTTTCGAGAGTGGAAGGGGAGAGGCTAGCGGTGGCGGGTCTTTACGTCTGTGCCCCGGCCGGGTTCAGATCCAGGGTAGCCGCCTTCCTGGCAAGACAGGGGAGGCCTTCTTTCCGGGGGATTCAGCCCCCCCAGTCCTCGTCATCCAAAATCGGAAACCGCTTCTTTCCGTGAACCGCACAGGACGGATCGGGCACGAGCTCGCAGTCGGCAGTTTCCCAGTTCTGGGGCTCGGGTCTTTCATTTCGAGTAAGCACCCAGCAGGTACATTCCTCTTCCCCGCCCTCGGCTTTTCGGCCGGGGAAAACCCCTCTTACAAGCCTCTCGGCTGGCCCTCGTTGTCCTTCTCCCGGGGGCCGACTCCGAGGATACCGATGTCTTACTCTCATGTTCAAATCTGTAGTCGGGGCCAACCAAAGGCCATGGTATCGTCACGCCTGGTACCGAAAATCCAAGGGTGAAGCCAATGTAGAGAGGCGGGAAAGTAAGGAGATTGACCGAGGAACTACGCGAGAGTCCCCTTGGTCTTCATCTTGACGTTGGACCCGATCGCAGCTTTCAGACAGAGAGCATAGCGTGTCTTCTGGTCCTTGGGTGCCGAGGGGGATCCACCCTCCTCAGCCCATTTCTTCGCCTGAGCGGCTTCAGGAGTACACCCCAGGGCGTCCAAGCCCTTAACCACTTCCCCTAGAAAGGCAGTATCCGGTACCAAGCGGCCCATCTCCAGAACCTGACCGCAGGCCAAACGCTCTCGGCTCCCTTCCTTCGCCACCGCCACGTACTCACTGAGACTGGAAATGGCAGCCGGAATTTTCTTGGACGCCAGGTCCAGCCAAGTCAAGGTGCACAGGGTGCGGACCGCCTCGGGGTGGAGCCTGATCACTTTCTTTGCCACAGCCCGAGCTGGCTCCGGTTGGTCATCCACGAGCAGTGCATCGATGGCCTTTCCGAAGTAGCGAAGGGCCCGCAGACGATCGCCAGCCTTCAGATAGGCGTCTCCCAAGCGGTTATACACCGCCCACCGGGTCCCTGGCGACGCCTGTTCCGCCTCGGCGGCCAGGTCCTTCAGGTGGCTATCCGATGCTACGCTTCCACCCCCCCGAAAGAGGGCGCTCGCTGAGTCAAGCCATTTGCGCAGAGGACTCATCCCTACCATGGAAGAGGTTCAAGAAACGTCCCACCACCTAGCTACCCGGTAGACGCACAGTCAGTTTCGGCCGCGTCCAGAAGAGGTTCGACACTGACTTAGATGCAAATCCAGCATCTCGAAGATACGATACGGGGCCGAAGGGTGAAACATCCACCTTTGGGTCATCGTTCGACGGCTCTCCCCTCACGACACCTTCGATAGACCTGGAATGGCGAAACACGCGAGCCTAAATTGGCCTATCACCCGGAACCAGGGAGTCTTACCATGATCCGACGCCACTCATTCGTCTGGGCCCTTCTCCTGACGTTGATCGTCACCGGTCCCGCCAACGGGCAGGGAGCCCAGGCCCGGACCTTCCCAGGTGAGACCTGGGAGTACGTCTCCCGTGGGGATCTGGAAGCCTACGGCTGGTCAGCCCCCGTTCTCAGAAGGGCTTCTGACTTTGTCCGCGACAGTGCCAACTCAACGGGCATCGTGGTGGTGGATCGGGGCAGGGTGGTCTTCACCTATGGCGACATCGAAGAGCTCTCCTACATCGCATCCTGCCGAAAGAGCATCCTCGCCATGCTCTACGGAGACTGGGTGGAGCGGGGAATCATCGACCTCGAGATGACCCTGGATGAAATGGGTTTTGACGACATCGGTGGTCTCCTGGACATTGAGAAAGAAGCCACGGTTCACCATCTGGTCACCGCCCGGTCCGGTGTGTACCACCCGGCCTCAAACTCCGGAGACAATCTCGCCAGCGCACCCGAGCGGGGGTCCCAGCAGCCCGGAACCTACATGCTCTACAGTAACTGGGACTTTAACGCGGCTGGAGCCGCTTTCGAGCATTTCACAGGTCGAAACATCTACGATGAGCTGCAAGCCCAGCTGGCCCTCCCACTCCAGTTCGAGGACTGGGACCGGAGCGTCCACCGGAAAAGCGGGAACCTCACCATTTCAAGGAATCCCGCTTATCACATGCATTTCTCTACGCGGGACATGGCCCGCCTGGGATACTTGATGCTCAATGAAGGGAATTGGGCCGGGAATCAGATCATCTCCCGGGATTGGGCCAACCAGATCGTAAGTGTCGTGACCCCACTCGAGGAGATGAACCCCATTTCCCGACGGGACGGCTACTTCGGTTATGGCTACATGTGGTGGGTATGGGACGGGCCAAAGGCCGTGGGACCCTTCGAGGGCGCCTACACTGCCCGCGGGGCCATAGGCCAGTGGATCACGGTCTTTCCGGCATTGGACCTGGTCCTCGCCCACAAGACCAACAGTGTTTACGGCCGGACCACCAGCTGGGAGTCTTTCGAACGCCTTATCGAACTCATTTTCGAGGCGAAGGGTGTCCAGATGGACGGGCCATATCCATGGAGGTAGGGGGGGTCGGAGACGGCTCGGCTCAGCCCTTCCGACACATCCTTCGGAGGTCTCTTTCCGCCTGATCCGGTTTGCGGATAAGTTCGTAGAACTCCTCGATGTACCCGGAAGCCGACCGGATGTTGGCATCGGTGAGACCGGGAACGAGTTGATCCGTTGAGAGGATTGCCCCCTTCTTCGCCTCGAAGAGCCGAAAACTCTCCTGAAAGTCGATCTGATCCCAACAGGTCCCCAGGTAAAGCCGCTCACGCACCGAATCGTGGAGGCGTTCGGTCAGGGGTGAGTGTCCCGCATAGGGGGCGTCCACCAACCCAGACCAATCGAAGTCGTACGGAACGGCAAAATGGTCCGCCCCGACTCGGAGAACACTCAGATTCTGGGAGTTGGCAGTGGACCAATCGATGTTGCCGATCATGTACTGGAATAGGAACATCACCCCCATCCACTCCGGTTCGAAATCCGTCGCCCGGGCGCCTGGGACGTCCAGCACCATGCCACCCACCCGTGCCGCCATAGCGTCCTCGTCTTCGATGAGAAACCCCATGCGTGTCAAAGGGTCGCTATTCCCGCTAGTGTCGAGGTAGGTGATCTCCACCAGCTGAACCCTGAAGCTGATATCAGTGAGTTGGTTGTAGATGCGGTACGCGAGGAACTCCTCCAAAAGGTTCTGCTCGAAGGAATCCCAGTCGTGGCAGTGAGTCACGAGCTTGAGCTTGTCCTGTCCGTCGAAAACCGTGCCCTTGGGATGGTTTTCCTGGAAGTTCAGGCGAATGGGAGGGAAGGGGCATATGTTCTCCTGCAACCGGAACCTCCCCCGGGTCCGAACCTGCAGCGGGACCTCGACCGACTCGCCCATGGAGCCCTCGATCAATACCCGAGCAGGACGGTCCGTACTCTCCTCGGATCGGTCCTTTTTGAGGGCATCGAGATCCGTTTCCAGACTGAAGCGAAGGATGGTCTCAGGAAGGAACAGCTCTTGAGACGGTCTCTCCTGGGCCTGCAAACCACAAACGGAACCCGCTCCGAGGAGAGCTGCCACCGCTACCCCTTCCAAGGCATTCCGCATGGTCTCGTCCTGAAGGATGAAGAAGACCCCCGGACAACGCACCGCTGTCCGGGGGGTTAATTCGTGGACTGAACTCAGTCCTAGTATTTCACGCCTCAGCCATAGGGCTTGGTCAAGGCGACCGTCACCTCCCCGCCGGCCATGGATTCATCAAGGGCCGCAGCAACGTAGTTGTGGGCGCCCTCGAGGGATGTTGGTCTCGTGCTCGGCTTGTCGTCGATAGCCCCGTTATAGATCAGGATGCCGTCAGGATTGATGACCATCATGTGAGGCGTCACCTGGGCGTGGTACAGATGCCCCACGTCCCCTGGCGGGTCAAGTAGCACCGCCGCGGCTTTGCTACCCTGTTCGGCAGACACCGCGTTCATCTCCTCCGGCGCATAGTGCCCCTGGCGCCCTGGTGCGGAAGACACGATGGCCAGCCACATAACACCCTTTTCTGCGTATTTCTCCTGCAACATCTGCATATTGCCGGCATTGTAATGCTTCTTGACGGAGGGGCACCCGTAGTTGAGCCACTCCAGAACGACATACTGTCCTCGGTAGTCAGCTATGGAGTGTTCGTTACCGTACGTGTCTGGAAGCGAAAAGTCAGGGACCGTTTCGCCGATCTGGGGACCAGCCTCCTGGGCACCCAGATTTGTGGACACCCGTAGAACGAGGGTCAAGGCTATCACCAAGGCTAGGGGCAAGCCTATCGATCTACTCATGGACCCTCCGCGTTTGAAAGTCTGGAGTGGCCACCCATGTTGGAGCACAGCCTCCCCAACTCTGGGTTATCCAATTTCGATAATAATGCGGACTCTGACGCTCCCGAAAGAGGTTGTGTATGCATTCATACCGTATCATCGGGACGCAAGATCGCGTATCGATGGCGTCAACCAAGCAGGGGGGACTACGGTGTGGGGTCGGAGAATCCCAACTGGATCAGGAACTAGACCAGAGCCGCCCCCCGTCCTCCTCATGGAGAGTCCAAGATGAGACCGTCCACGCTCTTGAACCTCTGTGCCATGGTTGGACTTTTGGTTCCAGGCGGTCTTCAGGGACAGGAGCGGTGGCAGGACCCGACCCTTTTCAACGTGAATCGGGAGCCGTCCAACGCCACGTTCGTTCCCTTCAGCGACCGCACCTCTGCCTTGGATCGGGATCCCACCGTTTCCCCTTTTTACCTCTCCCTGAACGGACCCTGGCACTTTTCCTGGGTCCGGCGCCCAGCTGATGCCGCCGAAGATTTCTTCCAGGCAGATTTCCAGGATAGGGACTGGGATCAGCTCCAGGTCCCCTCCAACTGGGAGTTGGAGGGGTTCGGGGTACCCCTCTATCGCGAATCCAACGTTCTACCTGGGCCTGCGGGCTTTGTTGACCCGGAGTACAACCCCGTCGGCAGTTATCGGCGATGGGTGGAGATCCCGCAGGACTGGGAAGGGCTCCAGGTCTTCCTCCACTTCGCCAGTGTCGGCTCGGCCGTCGCCGTCTGGGTGAATGGGGAGGAGGTCGGGTATAGCCAGGGTAGCAAGGTCCCCACCGAGTTTAATGTGACGCCTTTCCTCCGACCCGGGAGGAACCTCGTGGCGGTCAGGGTTTGGCGATGGAGCGACGGCAGCTACCTGGAGGATGTGGACTTCTGGCGTCTCTCCGGAATCGAACGGGACGTTTATCTGTTTGCCGTTCCCGACCTCCACATTCGGGACTTCTTCACCCGGGCCACCCTGGATGACGCCTACGTTCATGGCTCCCTCTCCGTGGACCTGGAGTTGAGGAACCTGGGTCGGACCACAGGGGGCATGGAAATCCGATTCGAGCTCGTGGACCCCCAAGGTCGGACGGTCCATTCCGGGCAAGAGGTTCTCTCGGTGGGGGGCGGGGATTCCAAAACCATCACCCATTCATTCCCCGTTGAAAAGCCGGCCCAGTGGACGGGCGAAACCCCCAATCTCTAGGTGTCCGACGGCCTCCTCAAGGTCAACGGCCAGCCTGTGACTCTCAGGGGGGTGAACCGACATGAGCACAGTCCTTGGACCGGGCGAAGCATGTCTGAGGATCTCATGCTCCACGACATCCGCCTCCTGAAGGAACTCAACATCAACGCAGTGCGAACCAGCCACTACCCCAACGACCCCCGGTGGCTGGAGCTTGCGGACGAACACGGCCTATACCTGGTGGACGAGGCGTTCATCGAGTCCCACGGGACCGGTTATCACCCCGACACCACTCTTGCCGATCGCCCGGAGTGGGGCCCGGCACATTTGGACCGGATGGAGCGGATGGTGGAGAGGGACAAGAACCACCCTTCGGTAATCCTGTGGTCCATGGGCAACGAGGCCGGAGATGGAGTGAACTTCCAGGAAGTTTATCGGTGGACCAAGGAGCGGGACCCAACCCGGCCGGTCGTTTACGAAATGGCCGATCTCCGGGAGCACACCGACGTGTTCTTCCCCATGTATGCCAGGGTTCACATCCTGGAGACCTACGGAGCCTCTCCCCGGGATCGGCCTCTCATCCTTTGTGAGTACGCCCACGCCATGGGAAACTCCGTCGGGAACCTCGCTGACTATTGGGACACCATCTACGACAGCGACCACCTCCAAGGGGGCTTCATATGGGACTGGGTGGACCAGGCCTTCCCCTTGGAAGTGGAGGGCAAGGACTACTGGGGTTATGGGGATGACTTTGGAGGAGACCTGGCTGCGGGAAATTTCTCCGTGAATGGACTGGTGGCGCCGGACAGGACCCTGAATCCTCACGCATGGGAGGTTCGGAAGGTGTACCAGCCCATTGCCGTGGAAGCGCCGAGCCTCCAAAACGCTGAGTGGCAGCCTGGCACTCCACTCGAGCTGGCGATCAAGAACCGATTCGACTTTCTCGATCTCTCCATCGTGGAAATGAGGGCCACCACCTCCGAAGGCGGGAGGCCAATGGCCGTGTTCGAGGTTCAGGATCTAGTCGCTCCCCCCCACTCCACCGCCCTGGTCGAGATCGGACTCCCTGACATCTCACCTGAGTCCGGGTCCGAGTACTTCGTGAAGGTGGAGTTCATTCTGAAAGCACCATGGGGCCTCCTCCCGTCAGGACACATAGTGGCCTGGGAGCAATTCCGCCTCCCGGTATCCACACCCCGATCCGGATCCGAGCTTCTCAGAGCTGCCAAGATCTCTCCCCGAACGGAGGGTTCGACCCTGATCCTGGAGGGTGAAGCCACCGACTTCCTTCTGGTATTCGATCTGGAAGTGGGAGAAATCCAGAGGTATTCCTTCCAGGGAGAGGATCTCATCCTGGCTGGCCCCCGCCCCAACTTCTGGCGCCCCCCCACCGATAACGATTACGGGAACGAGATGCCGATCCGCCTCGGATCCTGGCGAGACGCTTCCCATATCCAGCCCGTTCGCCGGGTCGACCACTGGCAGAACTCGGATCGGGACGTGGAAATCACCGTGACTCGAACCCTCCCCTCGGCAGGCGAGTCCCTTCATAAAGTGCACTACCAGATCTTCGGGAATGGCGAGGTGGTCATCACCAGCTCCATGGAGCCTGGGGCACTGGACCTCCCGGACCTACCGAAATTCGGCCTCACGCTAACGCTGCCTTCAGAGCTGGATGCGGTGGAGTGGTTTGGGAGGGGTCCGCACGAGAACTACTCCGACAGGAAATCGGGAGCCCCCATCGGTAGGTACCAAGCTTCGGTAGAGGAACTCTACACCCCCTATATACGTCCCCAGGAAAACGGCAACCGAACCGATGTCCGGTGGGTGGCCCTCTCCAGACCCGACGGGATCGGTCTCCTGGCCGTTGCCGATTCCGTGATGGAGTTCAGTGCACTGCAATTCGATGATGGAGATTTCGATGAGGGAGATACTCCTACTCACCGCCATGCCTGGGACCCGGAGCCGAGGGACCATGTGACGCTTGACCTCGATCTCATGCAGATGGGTGTGGGCGGTGATACCTCATGGGGGGCTCGGCCCCACCCCGAGTATCGGATCCCATCGGGCCCCTATCGGTATCGAATTCGATTGGTCCCCTTCGATTCGGCCCGTCAGCGCCCCGAGGAACTCAGCCGAAAGGAATGGTAAGGGGCGCGGCCCGAAACCAGGAAAGAACCCCATGACCCGAAAACCCGCCTTCTGGATCGTACTAGGCCTCCTGGGCGTCGCTGGATCGGCCATTGCTTTCAGGCTTTTCCCTGTTGCCTTCCCTATCCTCTCCGTCGAAATCGAGATGGATCGGCAGGGCGCCATGGATCAGGCCAGCAGTCTCCATGACAACTTCCAGTGGGATCCGACCGATTTCCGCCAGGCCGCTTCATTCGGACACCTGAATCCTGCATTCCAGACCTATATGGAGCTTGAGGGGGGAGGCTTGGAAGAGCTCAACCGTCTCGTCCATGAGGGAGTTTTCGCGCTCTATGCTTGGAGGGTCCGGCATTTCGCCGAAGGGGCGGTGGAAGAGGCCCAGGTCCGATTCACGCCCCTAGGAGAACCGTACGGCTTCCTCCTCCGGCTTTCGGAGGAGGCTCCTGGAGAGAACCTCGACACGGGACAGGCCCAGGAGCTGGCTGTGGCCGGAGCCTCAACCGGCTGGGGCGTGGACCTGAGTGTCTTCGAACTCCTGGAATCATCCCAGGAAGAGAAACCGGGAGGCCGCCTCGATCACACCTTCGTTTACGAACGCTCCGACCTCGCCTTGGGGGAAGCTCGTGTCAGACTCCGTCTGGGCGTGGCCGGAGACCAACTCACGGAAGTCACTCGCTTCCTCCACGTGCCTGAAGGGTTTCTCAGACGATATCAGGACACCAGAAACGCCAACGAGAGCATCTCTCTGATCGGTACCATACTTTTTCTCCTCCTTTTCCTCGGCCTGGGGGGAGGGATCGGAGCGGTACATCTCCTAAAGAAACGCTGGATCGAATGGAAGGCGCCGTTGGCATGGGGAGGCCTCGTAGCGGGCCTCATGGCCCTGGGAGCGGTAAACTCCCTCCCGCTTGCCTGGATGGGGTATGATACAGCACTCCCTCCCAATGTTTTTGTGGCGACGCTGGTCGTCATGGCCTGCCTCACATTCCTGGCCGGCACCGTCTTCCTGGCCCTCCTCTTCATGGCTGGGGAAGGCCTCATGCGACTGGGGTTCCCCGAGCAGATCCAGCAGTGGAAAATGTGGGCCCCCGGGGTCGCCAACTCTGCCCCGGCACTTGGACGAACCGCGGCCCCCTACCTGATCGTTGGCCTCAAGCTGGGCTTCGTCGTGGTATTCTATCTTGCCACGAGCCGACTCCTGGGTTGGTGGAGCCCAGCTAGCGCCTTGGTAGAGCCCGACCTTCTGGCCACCCACTTCCCCTGGCTCACTGCGGTAAGCACGTCCCTCTTCGCCGCTTTCTCGGAGGAGACCGTGTTCCGGGCGATCCCCATCGGCGCGGCAGCCATCATGGGGCGTCGCCATGGCAGGGCTGGACTTTGGATTTGGGGTGCGGTCGTCCTCCAGGCCCTGGTTTTCGGGGCCAGCCATGCCAACTATCCACAGCAGCCCGCTTACGCCCGAGTGGTGGAGATCTTCCCAACCTATTTGGGCTGGGGAATCATTTGCGTGTACTTCGGCCTGATCCCATCCATCATTGGGCACTTCATCTACGACCTCGTCCTCTTCTCCCTACCACTCTTCACAGCCGAGACCACGGGGATCTGGTTCGACCGCTTCATGGTTATCGCCGCGGGAACACTCCCACTGGCCATTGTCGTCGGGGTCCGTTGGCGAAAGGGCGGCGTTGGCACCGTTCCGGACTGGGCCTTGAATCGCAACTGGCGCTCCCCTATACGGCCGGGAACCGAAGCGGAAGTTCCAGATTCCCTGACCCACCCAGAGCCGGAGCCAGAAAGCACACCGGAAGGCCCTGAGCTCGCCGCCGCCGAATCCCAGGACGTCAGGGCACCTCGGCAAACCCTCTCGCCCTGGGGCATGACAGCGGTATTGGGAACTGTCCTGGGGGGCATGACCCTTTGGATAACCGGATTCCAGACGGCGGATTCTCCACAACTCACTTTCACTCGCCGGCAGGTTGAAGCGGAGGCCAGGTCGGCCCTCGTGGACCGGGGTGCGAACCTCGGCCCGGACTGGATCCCTCTCTTCTCCGTAGCCGCAGAACGGAACTTGGCCCATCAATTCGTCTGGCGGGAAGGGGCCGAGGGGGAGTACCTGGAGTTGCTCGACGATTTCCTGAACTCGCCTGGGTGGCAAGTCCGGTTCGTCAACTTCGAGGTAGCTCCGGAAGAGAGAGCTGAGTCCTTCCGGGTGAGCTTTTTTCAAGCAGGGGAAGCTCCCAGGGTGACCCATGCCCTCCCCGAGGGACGTCCTGGAGAAACGCTGACAGAGGAGGAGGCCAGGCTCCTGGCTCTGGGGGCCATTCAAGACCAACTAAGGACCACCCCGGGGACTGTCCGCGAAATCTCGGCTGACGAGACGGTACGACCGAACCGAACGGACTGGACCTTCACCTTTGCCGCGACCCAAGGGTACCCCCTGCTGGAAGGGGAAGGGCGGGCGGAGGTTCGGATCGCCGGAGACGAGGTGGTAGGTGCTCGTAAATTCGTCCACGTACCGGAGAATTGGGAGAGGGATTGGCGGGCCGACCAAAGTAGAAGGTCCCTCGCCCTGATCCCTTCGGCAGCCATCCTTCTCCTCCTGTCTTTGGGAGCGATGATTCTAGCTATCGTCCGGTGGACTCAGGGTTCCCTCCAAACTGGGCTCCTTCGTGTCCTCCCCGGTGTAATGGCCACCGTCCTCCTACTCACCGGCATCAACGGGTGGCCCGCTACGGTAGGAATCTTCAACACCCAGTTGTCATTCGGGAACCAGGTCGCCATCTCTCTTCTGGGCTTGGGCCTTGGACTCGCCTTCGCGGCCGGAGTCGTAGGGCTCTTCGCGGCTCTCGGGCATACCTGGATCAAGGAACGGCCTCAATCCGTCAAGGGCGCGAGCGCCGTTGGATTGGCGCTGGGAGTAGGTTATGTCGGCCTATCGGTGCTTCTTGCTCGGTTGGGTCCAGATGGCCCTCCCGGATGGCCTGGATACGGAGGAGCCGTCAGCTACATTCCCTGGTTGTCCAACGCCCTTACGGCAGTGGTAGGGTTCTTGACTCTAACCGCGGTGGCTCTTCTCCTCCTTGGATCCCTGGAGCGGGCCGCCGGGACCCGGTGGTCCTGGACTACCCTCCCTCTGGTCCTTCTGATAGGCCTCACCTTGGCATCCAATCCGGTCGGCTCCAGTTGGTTGACTTGGGTCGGGGGCGCCGTGGGGATCGCCGCTTGCATCGGGCTCCTATGGATCATGTGCCGCCGGCTGGGATGGGCGATCCTACCGGGTGTCATGGCCGCACCCATCCTCCTGGATGTCGTGGAAGCAGCGTTCAGGAACCCCTACCCCGGCCATACCCTTGGAGCTGCATTCGCATTTGCCGGTGTGGTTGCGGCCATGCACCTCTGGACTCGGGCCTTATGAGTCACGGGTTGACCAGCGGGTTTCCCTCGCGGGGGCCACCCGAGTCAGGCTATACTCCGGAGCCCCGATGCCGATGATGCCAACCGAGGAGAGTCTGGAACCATGTTCCCCCGCGAAACCTATGTAGCCCGCCGGGACGCCCTAATGTCCCAGTTCGACGGTGGCCTCCTGCTGTTTCTGGGCCACACTGATAGCCCCATGAACTACGCCGACAACCCCTACCATTTTCGGCAGGACAGTACGTTCCTCTACTACTTCGGTCTGGATCAGGCCGAATTGGCCGCAATCATCGACGTGGACGCGGGCACCTCCACGATTTTCGGGGACGAGTTGAGCATTGATTACATCGTATGGATGGGTGATCTGCCCACTGTGGCCTCCCGGGCCGAGCGAGTAGGGGCGAGCGACACTCAACCCCTGACCGCCCTGGCTGAAATCCTGGGTAGAGCTGTCGCGGCGGGGAGGGCCATCCACTTTCTTCCTCCCTTCAGGGCCGAAACAAAACTCCAACTCAGAGACTTCCTCGAGGTCCCCCACGATGAGGCCATTTCAGAAGCCTCCGCCGAGCTCATCAAGGCGGTAGTGGCCCAAAGGAACTACAAGACCGACGAAGAGGTCTCCGAGATCGAGCGGGCTGTGGCGACGTCGGTCTCAATGCACGAAGCAGCGATCCGAATGACCCGGCCCGGCATGAAGGAGATGGAGATCTCTGCTGAGGTGGAGCGCATCGCCATGGCCGCCGGTGGATCGGTGGCTTTCCCGGTCATCGCTACCGTCAACGGCCAAACCCTTCACAACCACTTCCATGGGAACACCATCTCCGACGGCGATCTCTTCCTCCTGGACACCGGGGCCGAAACGGCCATGGGATACGCCGGGGACCTCACCAGCACCTTCCCGGTGAGCCCCAGGTTCAGCGATCAGCAAAAGACCGTCTATGAGATCATGCTCTCGGCCTACGATTCCGCAGTCTCGGCCCTTGCCCCCGGTGTTCCCAACCGTGACGTCCATTTCGCTGCCTGCCGAACCATCTTCGAGGGCATGAAGGGGTTGGGCATCATGAAAGGCGACACGGAGGAGGCCTTGGCCGCCGGCGCTCATGCCATGGTCATGCCCCACGGAATCGGGCATATGATGGGGATGGACGTACATGACATGGAGAACCTGGGGGAGGTGGAGGTGGGGTACGCCGGGAAGGAGAAGAGCACACAGTTCGGTCTCAAGTCCCTCCGCCTGGCCCGGCCTCTAGAGACGGGTTTTGTCCTCACTATCGAACCCGGCATCTACTTCATCCCGCAACTCATGGACGCTTGGAGAGCCAAAGGCCAACTGGCCGAATTCATCGATTACGACGAGTTGGGCAAGTGGCGGGATTTCGGTGGAGTCCGAAACGAGGAGGACTTCCTCATCACCGCCGAGGGTGCCCGACGGCTAGGCCCCCGCAAACCTCAAACCGTCGAGGAGCTGGAAGCGCTGCGAGAGTCATAAGTCACCGAACCAAGGGCTAGCCCAAGGACCACCAGGGCCATCTGAAAGTCGCCCGGGTGGTTCAGAAAACCGCAGCCAGGGCAACGAGAATGGCCAGAAAACCCCCGGCAATCGCCACCCGTCCCCAAGAGAACGGGTTACCCCAGTCCGGGCTCCTCCAAAGAAAGATCATCCCGCAATC
>JBDHMC010000103.1:0-7293 GCA_039656355.1 Gemmatimonadota bacterium
TTCTGGCAGGATACGAAGTTGGCCGTTAGAAAGCTGCTTCGTGCGCCGGGCTTCGGCTTGGTAATCCTCCTTACGCTGGGTCTGGGGATCGGTGCCAACACGGCCATCTTCAGTGTGGTGAGCAGCATTCTCCTTCGGCCTCTCCCCTATCCCTCTTCCGACCGGTTGGTCCGCGTGTACCAGGCGGCTCCGGATCGGAACATCACCCGCGGGACCTTCTCCCTTCCCGATAGCCGGGATTGGGCTCAGCGCTCCAGCTCATTAGAGGCTCTCGGGCTCTACTCCACTCTGGCCGGTGGTCTGGTCTACACTGGAGGCGATGAGGCTCGGGAAGTGGAGACAGCCTACGTAACCCCTGGCTTTTTCGAATCCATGGGCATGCCTCCACTTCACGGACGGCTTCTTCCTCCGGCGGGGGAGTACGGTGACAACCGACTCCTGGTCCTGAGCTACCGATATTGGCAAAGGGACCACGGAGGGGATCCGGGGGTGATCGGCCGTTCTCTGGACATGGAGGGCCAGGTGTACCGGGTAGTGGGCGTCATGCCTCCCGAGTTCGCCTTTCCGAGTCCCGAGGTGGAGGTCTGGACCTTCCTCACGGTCATCCCTGAAACCTCCATACCCATCCATAATCGGGGTGTACGATTCCTGAACGCGGTGGCTCGCCTCGAGCCAGAGACGAGCCGGGAGGAGGCCGAAGCGGAGCTGGGCGCGGTCGCCCGAGGATTGGAGGAAGAGTTCCCCGACGTGAACACGGGGATCGTTCAGGCCACCCTTGTACCTCTTCAGGAGTTTATGGTGGGCGAGGTGCGGTTGGCGCTGCTGGTTCTTCTGGGGGCGGTGGGGTTCATCCTCATCATCGCCTGTGCCAACGTCGCGAACCTTCTCTTGGCGCGGGGCATCGGCAGGGGCCAGGAAATGGCCCTGCGAGCTGCCTTGGGTGCGGGGCGTCGTCGCCTCGTTCGCCAGTTGTTGACCGAGAGCGTGGTGCTGGGGGTTTTGGGTGGGGGTGTCGGGCTCCTCCTTTCGGTGGTTGGGGTGGATCTCCTATTGGCCGGGAGCGCCGGTCTGTTACCGAGGGCGTGGGAGGTGGAGGCGCATGGAGACGTGCTCCTGTTCGCCTTGGGGATCTCACTCCTCACGGGGCTCGCTTTTGGCCTCCTGCCGGCCCTCGCGGGCTCGAGAGCGGACTTGAACAAGGAGCTGAAGGACGGTTCGAACCGTGGAACCACAGCCGGGGGTCAGGGTCGGTTGCGCCAGGGTCTGGTGGTGACCCAGGTGGCGGTGACCGTGGTTTTACTGGTGGGCTCGGGCCTCATGATCCAGAGCCTCTGGCGCCTTCGGGAGGTGGACCCGGGGTTCGATCCTGAAGGTCTCCTGGCCGTGTCTCTTGTGCTTTCAGACACAAGGCATGCGGAGCGGGAGGAATACATGGGCCTATACCACCAAATCCTGGACGGATACCGGGCGGTCCCGGGTGTGGAGGGTGTGGGTGTCATCCGCTATTTGCCCTTCCACGGGTCCGGTGAGACGCTGGAGTACAGGGTTCCGGGAGAGGCCCCACCACCCCCTGGGCAGGAGCCAAGGGCCTGGATGCTCCAGGTCAACGAGGACCTCTTCCAGGTGATGGGAGTCCCTCTCCTGGAGGGGCGGTCCTTTTCCACCGACGATGAACTCGGAGGCCCCCCCGTTGCGGTCATCAACGCGACCCTGGCCCAGGCAGCCTTTCCGGGCGGCCAAGCCGTGGGCGGTCTCCTTCAGGTGGGGGGCGGGGACGTCAGGGTGGTGGGGGTGGTGGGAGACATCCACCAGGAGAGCCTTCGGGATGATCCCAGACCCACCGTGTACCGCTACCAAGAGCAACTCCCCCGCATCGGCATGACCTTTGTTCTCCGGACCTCCGACGATCCCTTACAGTATGCCGGAGAGGCCCGGAGGATTGTTCAGGAGTTGGATCCGGATCAGCCCATTTCCTCCATTTCGACCGTAGAGGACGTGGTGTACGGGTCCACGGCCCAAACGGGCTTTTTCGCTTTCCTTCTCGGCGCTTTTGCCATCCTGGCTTTCATCCTGGCTGCCATAGGGATCTATGGGGTGGTGTCCCACTCGGTGGCGAAACAACTCAACGAGGTGGGGATCCGCATGGCCCTGGGAGCCGGCCCCTTCGAGGCTTCGAAGATGATCGTGTGGCACGGATTGGCGCCGGTTCTCCCAGGTCTGGTGCTCGGGGTCGCCTTCGCCATTCCTTTGACCCGGTTGATGCAGGGACTCCTCTTCTCAGTGAAGCCTGGCGATCCTGCGTCGTATCTGGCGGGTGCCCTCCTCCTTTCGGGGGCGGCCGTGGCCGCAACCCTGATTCCTGCCGTCAGGGCCATGCGGGTCGATCCAGCGAGATTACTCCGGTACGAGTAGAGGTAACCGGCTCGGGGCCGGGAATGGGGTCGGTCAGACTCCCCCGGGGACGATGATCACTCCCAGGTTCCGGTCCCGAAGCATACGGTTGAACGCCGCCACCTCACCGCCGATCAACGCTCTCAACTCACCCTGGTAGTCCGTCATCTGAGACTTCAGGAGTTGGTGCACCTCCCGTTGTTGCTGATTCGGAGCATAGTCCACGGATGAGGCCAGGTCTCCCCCAAGAACCGACATTTTGCTATAGAGCATGTTCGGGAATCGGAAGGACTTGGAGTCACCCTCCACCGCGATCGGTTGGAGAATCTTGTCCTCCAGCGCCTGCAACGTGCCATATAGGCCCGCGACCTCGGTCCGGATTACGACGGACTCGGCAATCCGACCTATGGACTCGGTGAGGTCGTTGAGTTGCTTTTTCATCCACTCGATGTCGTTGATCATCCCCGAGATTGTGGTGATGTCTTCACGCACCTCGAGTTGGAGGGCGACCATCTCCTGAATATCCGCCAGGGTGCCCTCTGAGCGGGGGTCCTTCAACACCTCCAGATCCTGAACAAACTCTTGCCCCCCGACGCTGAGTCTCACGGTGTACGTCCCGGGTGCTACCGTGACCCCGCTGAAGCCGCCTGATGTGCCCCAACTCAGGACGGGGATCCAGCCTTCCCTCTCCCACTGGGTCCGAAAGCGCTTCTCCTCCACCACGGTGGGGTTGCCCGGCGGCTTCGTCCGGATCTGTGCCTGCTGAGGACCTACATACGCCAGATTCCAAGACACCCGGTTGATCCCCGGGTTGCGGGTGCCCCTCAAGGTGTTGACCGTCTGGCCGCGGGAATCCAGAATCTCGATGCTCACGGGACCGGTGGAGTCGTCTCCCAGGAAATAGTTGATATAAGCCGTGGCGTTGGCCCGCGCCCCGCCGGTAATGCTGTGCATTCGGTACGTGGGCCGGGGAACGAAGAGGTGAGCGTCGGAGGCCAATACTTCGTCGGTGAGCTGCTGGAGGGGGGTCACGTCGTCCATGATCCAGAAGCCCCGGCCATACGTGGCGAGAACCAGGTCGTTGAAGTGCTCCTGCACCACCACGTCGTGAACCGGCGCATGGGGGAGGTTGTTTTGGAAGGGTAGCCAGTTCCCGCCGTCGTTGAATGAAACGAAGAGGGCGTTTTCGGTGCCCAAGTAGAGTAGCCCCTGCCGAACCGGGTCCTCGTGGACCCAGTGCACGTAACTGAACACACTCCGGGGAATATCCGAGGCGATCGAGCGCCAGCTCTGGCCGTAATCTGAGGTTTTGTAGACGAACGGGTCCCGGTTGTTCATCTGATGGAAGTCCACGGTGACATAGGCCGTGGCGGCGTCATATTTGGACGGGTGGATGTTGCTGATGGTACCCCAGGGGGGGAGGTCTGGGATGTTGTCGGTGAGGTTCGTCCAAGCCTGACCGCCGTCCCGGGTGATGTGAAGGAACCCGTCATTGGTGCCGGCCCAAATCACCCCCTCCTCCAGGGGCGATTCGGCGATGGCGAACACCAGTTGGGCCATCTCCACCCCAATGTTGTCCTTCGTCAGCCCACCGGAGGGACCCATGAATCGAGGGTCGTTGCCGCTCAGGTCGGGGCTGATGATCTGCCAACTCTCACCACCGTCGGTGGTCTGATGCACGTATTGGCTCCCCACATACACCTTATTGTGGTCGTGGGGGGAGATGGTGATGGGGAAGGTCCAGTTGATCCGGTATTTCACGTCCTTCGCCGCCGCCCCGTAGCTCGACTCGGGCCACACTTTGACCGTGCGCCGGTGGCCGGTGCGGTAGTCCACTTTCGTGAACCCGCCGGTATAACACCCCCCCCAGACGATCTCTGGGATCACAGGATCGGGAACGATGAAGCCGCTCTCGCAGCCGGCGCTGGATTCCCAACCCTGCGGGACTCCTCCTCCTCGGCCTCCCCCTGTGGTGCTGGCTCCCTTGTAGCCTGATCCGTCCTGCATCCCACCGTAAACGAAATACGGGATCTGGGTATCGACATTGACGTGATACATCTGAGCGATGGGCAGCTCGATGCGTCTCCATGTCCTCCCACGATTCAAGGTCATGTTGGCGCCACCGTCATCGCTGATCATCATGCGGTCGGGATTCAGGGGGTCGGCCCACATGTCGTGGGTGTCCCCACCCCATCCAGAACGTTCGGTAGTCACCCCACCGTCGTACGAAATGCTGTGACTGTTCGCGTTGAAGTAGAGTTCGTCCTCGTCGGCGGGATTCACCAGGACGCGACCTGCATAATGCGAGCGTTCATTGAGCAACCGGTCGTAGCTCACCAGTGTCCAGTTGTCCCCTCCGTCACTCGACCTCCAGAGGACGCCCCGGTTTGGAGCGCCGGTTTCGATCATGGCGTAGACCACGTCCGGGTTACTGTTTGCGAAGGCGATTCCGATCTTGCCCAAGGGAGCGTCGGGCAGTCCGTGGCCCTCCACTTTTTCCCAGGTGGCGCCGGAATCGATGGACCGATAGATGCCGCCATTTGGTCCCCCGCTCTCCCGCCCGTAAGTCCGGATCACCAGGGGCCACGCGCCCGCAAGGAGAATCCTGGGGTTACTCGGATTCATCGCGATCTCGAAGACCCCCGTGTCCTCGTCGATGAAGAGGGTGTGCTCCCAGGTCTTCCCTCCATCGGTGGTACGGAAGATCCCCCTCTCCGGTTGTGGTCCGTACGAATGCCCGATGGCCGCCACATGCACGATGTCGGGATCTCTCGGGTCGATGACCACTCGCCCGATGCGTCCGGTGAGGTCCAGGCCCATATGCTCCCAGGTCTCTCCCGCATCGGTGGATTTGTATACGCCGTTTCCGATGGAGATGTTGCTTCGGACCCATACCTCCCCCGTACCGACCCAAACCACGTTCGGATCCGAGGGAGCGATGGCCATGGCGCCGATGGATTGAGCGGGCTGGTCGTCGAAGGTGGGAGTCCAATTGATGCCACCATCCGTGGTCTTCCAAACCCCCCCTGATGCGGCCCCGATGTAAGAGACCATTGGGTCACCGGGCACGCCCACTACCGCAGATGTACGATTCCCGGGGGGCCCGATGTGTCTGAACCGGAGCCCGCTGTACAGGTCGGGAGTGACCTCCTGCGCCGCTACCGAGAAAACCACCGATAGGCTCAGAAACAGACCGACGGTGACTGTGGATGAGAGACTACGGAGCGCTCGTTTCATAGCCCACCTCGCTGCCTTACGGGTTGGGGAGTCCCGTGGGTTGGATGATGCCCGTTGGTTCGATCTACTCGGGGCGTAAGGATGGTGTCAAGGGAAGGGCGGGGTGAGGATCAACTACCTGAAAGCGGTCGGGAAGAACACAGCTGTTCGGTAACCCGCCACTCTCGCATCGGCCGCTACCGAATACGCCGGAAGATCGGACTCTCCCCGGATACCCCAGCCATCTGAAGGGTGAACCCCACCACCTCGCCCTCCTCCTTCTGGAAGCTAAGGGTGAGCCCCTCTCTCTCCCGCGCGATCCACACCTCGGTGCCCGGGTATCTCCACAGGTGGAGGACGTTTCCGGATCCGCCCTCGAGAGCGAGGTAATCCCCGTCGATGAAGATGCGTGCGTGCCTTTCGGCCTCAGGGTCGTCATACGTACCGAGGTATGGCGCTAGCACCTCGGGGTCGGCCCGGTTTGCTTCCAACACCTCCACCTCGCGTGGCGTCCCTTTGCGCGGCGCCTCATGGACGAGGGTACCCTCCTGGATCCGAAGGCAGTCTACGGCACCATCCTCATCTCTCTCGAACCAGACACCGATCTGTGGCGCAGCGGCTAGGCTCCATTGGCCCTCACCCTCGGCGGGAACCAACTCGAGGTCCCCGGTAGTGGGAATGTCGATCCAGAGTTGGCCGTTCACCACGTGGACGGTGAACTCCTCCTTCATGTGGGTGCCCCAATCCGCGATGTATGTGCCTGGGTAGGGCGCGAGCTCCTGGGGGATTTCAGATGCATCGGCATAGGCCTCCGGGGCGATGAGCAACCGGTCGACGGCCTCCTCCACACGGAGCGTGACAGTTGCCCCGCGCTGCTGTGCGAAGAAGAGGACCATCAGGTCCAGCTCCGGCCATGCCAGGGCCATGGTGCCGTCGGCGCCGGAGTGACCGATGATGGTCGCCGGTCCCGTTCCGCCGACTTCCGCTGAAAGGAGGAGCATGGCCATCTGGCCGTAATACACCTCCATCCCGCCAAACGAGGTGGGCCGACCCACCGAACTCAGGGGGAGCGTCATCTCGCTCACAGGTCTTAGAGTTCTCGCCACCGCATCCTCCGACAACAACGCCCGATCGTCCACGCGACCACCGTCCATCCACATCGCCAGGAACTTCGCGTAGTCGACTGGAGTGGAGTACAGCGACTGGGCTCCCCAGGCAAAAGGATAGAACGCACCCTCGTCAGGTTCGATGAGTGTCTGCCAACCGTCGGCCAGTTTTAGATAAAGAGTGGCGATTCTGCCGCGCCGTGGATCCTCGTCGTCCAGGAAGTAGAAGGACTCCGACATTCCCAGGGGATCCAGGAGTTCTTCACGAACGAAATCGTCCAGTTTGGTTCCGGAAACGGCCTCGACGAGGGCTCCCAGGGCGTCGGTCCCGGAGTCCGTATACCAAAAGCGACTGTCCGGCTCGAACTCGGGGCCCCGCTCGCCCACCGCGTTGCCCATGTCTTCCAGGGTGGGGAAGTCTAACATCCCCGTGAGGATGTTTGCTGGAAGCCCGGCTCGATGGGTGAGCATCTGACGGACCGTGATCCCACGTGACGCGTCGGTGTCGAATCCCGGGAGGTACTCTGCCACGGCGTCCTCCAAGCCGAGCTCGCCGCGGTCGATGAGGATCTGGGCTGCC
>JBDHMC010000104.1:0-7291 GCA_039656355.1 Gemmatimonadota bacterium
CCTAAACCGAGGACGTACCGCTTGGTGTAGACTCTGACCATGCCTCCGCGATCGTAGATTTCGACTCTCTCGACTTCCCCGGCCCATAAGGCCCAGAGCACCGCCACGTGAAGTTGTAGGTGGTCGTCGATGAACAGGCATATGGGTCTATCATCTCTGATTCGCTTTCCGTACCTGATCGTCTTCAACCGAGCTTGGACGATCTCATAGGTAGTCCAACCCGGATATAGAGCCATGTCCTTTCTATCAATGACGTCCCGGGTGAATGGGATGGAACTGGAACGGGACACCAACATCTCCACCCTCTGAGCGATAAGACGGGTTCCCACGGAATCCTGTTGCATTTCGATGGTCAGGGAGGTATCGGCCCCCGTGATGAGGGCGATCCGGGCCGGAAGGTATTCCACAGCTTCGACCAAAATGGTTAACGGCCGACCGATGGGCACCTTTCTGAGGATGAAGAAACCGTCGATGGCATCAGCCGTCTGGATGCCGGGTCGAACGGAAACATGCGCGTGAGGAATCTTACGGCCGGTTTCAGCGTCACGGACGTCCCCAATGATCCTGATATTCCCGGTACGGACCAAGAGGGAGTCCAGAACAATGGGGTCCGGGTCCATCTCGATGAGAAGGGTCGTGTCCGCCTGGATCTCCAACTCCACGGACCGGGTTTGGTAGCCCAATGCCTGGACCGTGAGAGTATGATGCCCCGGTGTCACCCGGTTGAACCGGAAGGCCCCGTCCAGATCGGTGAAGAAAGGGGGTGATCCCGAAAGTCGGACTGTGGCTCCACCGATCCAGGAAGCTTGGGTCCGCTCCACGACCAGGCCTGTGACCGTGACTTGTTGGGCCCAGGCTGCCGTGGGAGCCGTCGCCCAGACCAGGATCCCGGCCGCCAAAATCCAAAAATGAGTCGTCGATAGGGGCTTGCCCATGGCCGATCCAGGCTGAACGGCTTCCTCCCGAACCTTAGCAGAGTATACGCATACCCCGTGCCAGACAAATGGGCGGAAGAACCGGCAGGGTTATGCCGGCGGGTGTCACCCAAAGAGGACGACCCATACCAATGATGCGGACAGGCCGGCGGAAGAGAGGCTCAGTCCCCCCGCACTCGCTCCACCACCATATCCCCCATCTGGGAGGTTCCGATTCCGCTACGGGCATCCGCGGAGGGAACCTCACCACTCCTGAGGAGACCTGCCATGGCTTGTTCGACACGGGCCGCAGCAGCGGTTTCTCCGAGGAAGTCCAGCATCATCTGAATAGAGGCCACCATTCCCAGAGGGCAGGCCACGTTTTTCCCGGCGTGTTTGGGAGCCGAGCCGTGGATGGGCTCGAACATGGAGGTCTTTCCGGGATGGATGTTACCTGAAGCCGCGATCCCCATGCCCCCCTGAAGCATGGCTGCAAGGTCGGTGATGATGTCGCCGAAAAGATTGGTGGTGACGATGACGTCGAACCACTCAGGGTTCTTGATCATCCACATGCAGCAAGCATCCACGTAAGCGTGGTCCGTTGCTACCTCGGGGAAGTCCTCGGCCACAGCGGCGAACGCCCGGGTCCATATGTCCTGAGGCCTCACGGCGTTGGCTTTGTCCACCAGGGTGACCTGAGGCTTGTGGTCACCGCCCTTCTCCTCCACCCTCTTCCGGGCGATCTCGAAGGCATAACGTGACGCACGTTCGCACCCCTTCCAGGTGTACACCCCGTTCACCAAAGCGACCTCGTCCGGGGTGCCCTTCTTCAGGTGCCCGCCGATCTGGGAATAGATCCCCTCGGTGTTCTCCCTGATCACGGTAAAGTCGATATGTTCGGGCCCCTTCCCCTTCAGGGGGCAGAGGTGCTCAGAGTAGAGCTTGATGGGACGGAGGTTGATGTACAGGTCCAACCCGAACCGAAGGCCCAGGATCACGGACCGCTCCACCAACCCTGGCTCCACGTCGGGATGCCCGATAGCGCCCAGGAGAAAAGCGTCCAGGGTCCGCCATTCGTCGATGACGGAATCCGGTACCAACTCCTTGGTCTTGATGTAGTGCTCGCTGTCATAGGGATATTCGATTAGGTCATACCCGAATCCCTCCACTGCGGCCACCGCCTCCAGCACTTTCAACCCCTCCCGCATGACCTCGGGACCGATTCCGTCCCCCCCCATGACTCCGATATTGTAGGACTTCATTCCAATTCCTCTAGTGGAGTTCACTGTCGAAGTACCGGCCCTCGCCGGCGTGGCGGAAGAGAACCTACTCCCTACGGGCTTCGTTCGCGACGGGGTTTGACCCGATCCGCCGCGGCGTCGTCCTCAAACCGACCTGATAGATCGCAAACCCCGCCGGACATGAGCCGTGGATACGCTGTCTCGAAGGCCCTGCGGAGATCCTTCAGCGGTAGGTCAGCGTGGCGCCCATGGTCGCGGAGGTATTCCATGTATTGGTTTCCCTGGCCGTCGAAGGGCTGGAACACCGAATCGTGGACACCATCGAACTCCAGGGTCGCGACGCCGAATCTTTCGCAAAGGGCTTTGTTGAAGGCTGGCGTGGCCTTCACCCACTTCCCGTCCACGAGAAGCTCTGCGTAGCCATGGTAGACAAACACGTCGGTCCCCATGGACCGCCGAAGTCTCTTGGTGGTGAGATGATTCCGGACATCGGCGAACCCCAGACGTGCCGGGATGCCCTGGACCCGGGCCGCGGCGGAAAGAAGAACGGCTTTGGCAATGCAAAAGCCGTAACCTCGGGCAAGCAGCCCACTGGCCTTCATAGCCTCAGAATTGAGATCGATGCGGTAGGGGTCGTAGCGGAACTCATCGCGAACGGCGTAGTAGAGTGCCACGATTTTCTCTCGGTCCTTCGCGGGGTTTCCTTCGGCCCTGATCGGGCCGCCACCGGGGGACACCGGACTTTCACCGGTCGCTGCAGGCCGCCCCGCAACCCTCTCCGAAAACTGAATCACAGTGGGGTGATCCGAGTCGATGTAGACACCAGGCCGGAGATATTCCTCCATCGCACCCTTCTCTAAGTCCATATATTCCCTTTGTCCATTGGCCACCCGTGCAGTAGAGTGTCCCAATGTACGCGGGCCGATGGGGCCTCAGCGAGGCCCACCGGCCAACCTTATCAACCCGCTTTGAGACCGAACCCACGGCAGAGGAGGCAGGCACGTGGCGAAGAAGTTGATGTCCGGCAATGAAGCCATCGCCCAGGGCGCCTGGGAAGCCGGGGTGTGCTTCGCCGCCGGGTATCCAGGCACTCCCAGCACCGAAGTATTGGAGAACCTGGTCCGGTACGATGGAGTAGACGCCCACTGGTCCACGAACGAAAAGGTGGCCTTCGACGAAGGAATGGGAGCGGCCTTGGGAGGCATCAGAACCCTGGTGACCATGAAGCACGTGGGTCTCAACGTGGCAGCAGACCCTTTCATGGTCTTTCCCTACGCCGGCACCAACGCGGGTTTCGTAGTCATGGTGGCGGACGACCCGGGCATGTACTCCTCCCAGAACGAGCAGGACAGCCGGTACTTCGCGAAAATTGGGAAGGTGCCCCTTTTGGAGCCGACCGACGCCGGAGAGGCCCGGGAGATGATCAAGGCGGCCTATGAGCTGAGCGAACGCTTCGCGTCGCCCGTCATGTTCCGAACCACAACGCGCCTGGCCCATACCCGGGGTATCGTGGAGTCCGGTGACCGGCAGGAAGTGCCCCGAAGAGAGTTTTCACCCGACGCCACTCGGTACGCTATCCCCGTTTACGCCCGTCTCCGACGCCCAGAGCTCGAGGACAAGCTCAACCAGCTCAGGGCGTTCGCTGAAGAGTTCGAAGGGAATGTCATCGACGAAGGCGACCCGAAGATCGGCGTCGTGACTCATGGAATCCCCTACCAGTACGTGAAAGAGGTAGCCCCCGAGGCCACTGTCTTCCGCCTGGGAATGCTTTACCCCTTACCGGAGGAGCGGCTGAAAGATTTTTGTGCCCGCTTCGACACGGTCTTCGTGGTGGAAGAAAGTGAAGGATTCATTGAGCAGGAGATGGCCAGCCTGGGGATCCACAACGTGGTCGGGAAGGAGCGGTTCACCAACATCGGGGAACTCAGTGCCGACCTGGTGGCCGCCGGGTTGAAGGGTACCCCGGTGCCTGGGGACTTCACCAAAGATGTGGCCGTTCTTCCGCGACCTCCCAAAATGTGCGCCGGATGCCCCCATTCGGGCACCTTCAGCGCTCTTCGGAAACTCAAGGTGTTGGTGACGGGAGATATCGGTTGCTATACCCTGGGCTGTCTCCCCCCCCTCTCGGCCATCGATACCACCTTTTGTATGGGTGCCAGCATCGGGAACGCCACCGGTTTCAGCAAAGCCGGAGAAGAGAGGGTTGTGGCCGTAATCGGGGATTCCACCTTCTTGCACAGCGGACTCCCCAGCCTCATGAGCGCCGTGTACAACCAGGTCCCCACCACGATGATCCTTTTGGACAACAGCACCACGGGAATGACCGGGCACCAGGATCATCCGGGAACCGGCCACACGCTTCAACAAGCCCCTTCCCCCTCGGTGGATTTCGAGGCTCTGATCCGCTCCATTGGTGTCGAGCACGTGACGGTGATGGATCCATGGGAGCTAAAGGACATGCGGAGAGCCGTGAAGGACGCTCTGGCTCATCCTGGCCCGGCGGTGGTAATTGCCCGACGGGCCTGCGTGCTTCTACCGGAAGAGAAGGCCCGGGAGAGAACTCCCTATTGGGTGGACGAAAAGGCCTGTATTCAGTGCGACTACTGCATGGAGTCGGGGTGCCCGGCCCTTGTCATGGTCGATGACTATCCACGGATTCGGGATTGGGAATGCATCGGTTGCGATATCTGCGCGCAACTCTGTCCGGTAGACGCCATCTTCCCGGTTGAGGCAGCCACGGGAACGCCGGCGAAGGAGGGCTGAACCATGGCCGTGACCAATGTGCTGATCGCCGGAGTCGGTGGACAGGGAGTCATCCTGTCCAGTGAGATCCTTGCCTTGGCCGCTCTGGCCGATGGTCGAGACGTGAAGCAGGGGGAGTTCCACGGGGTCGCCCAACGGGGTGGGGCCGTCTTCAGCCACGTCCGCTTCGGTGACCAGGTCCACTCTCCGATGGTGCCCCGTGGGCAGGTGGATTTCCTCCTGGCTTTGGAGAAACTGGAAGCCCTTCGTTACGCACACTTCGTAAAGCCCGGCGGAACCATCATCGTGAACGACCACAAGGTCGAGCCGGCGCGTATGGCCGACATTCGTCCCTACCCGGACGAGGGAATCGACTTCCTGGGCCAGAAAGGCTTCAATGTGGTGGTGGTACCGGCCACAACCAAAGCCATAGAAATCGGCAACTACCGGGCAGCCAACGTCATCCTTCTTGGGACCCTGGCCGCACACCTGGACATCCCCCAGGTAGTGTGGGAAGAAACCCTCCAAGGACGCATCCCGGCGAAACTCCTGGACCTCAACCAAAAAGCGTTCGCCGCCGGACAGGGGCTTGCCCCCAGCCCCGTCTAGGGCCAGACCGCAGCTGCCGCTTCCCTTCCCGCTTGAAGGGGTCCGAGGCACGGAATAGAAGCTGGACTAGAAGAAGGAGGGCCTGATGAAGAGGGCGACCTCGTTGTTCCTGACTGTTCTCATCCTTGCCGCCTGCCAGCCACCGCCTCAACCGGACTTCGGTTCGGTATTCGACGGTTCTGCCGGACGGTGGGTGGACCTCACCTACTCCTACTCCGAGGAGACCATCTACTGGCCTACTGCCGAGGGATTTCGACTGGAAGAGGAGTCGTACGGGATGACGCCGGGCGGGTGGTTCTACTCGTCCTACAAATACTCTGCATCGGAGCACGGCGGCACCCACTTCGACGCCCCCATCCACTTCGCCGAAGGTCGTGACGCCTCTGAAGCGGTCCCATTGGAAAGGTTGATTGGGCCCGTGGCCGTCGTTGATGTCTCGGAGCGGGCCAGCCCGGACTACCTGGTCACGGTGGATGACCTGACAGGATGGGAATCCAGGCATGGGCCCATTCCACCAGGAGCAATTCTCCTGCTCAGAACAGGCTGGGGCGAGCGATGGCCGGATCCGGTTCGCTACCTAGGAACGGATCTCAAGGGACCAGAGGCCGTGCCTGAGCTCCACTTCCCCGGACTGGGTCCTGAGGCTGCCCGGTGGCTCGTGGAGAACCGTGAGATCGACGCTATTGGAATCGACACCCCCAGCATCGACTACGGGCAATCCACCACATTTGAAACCCACCAGATCCTCTATGGAGAAAACATGCCGGGACTCGAGAACGTGGCTAACCTCGAGGAGCTTCCTGAGTGGGGAGCATACCTTGTGGCTCTTCCCATGAAAATCGAGGGAGGGAGCGGTGGCCCCCTCCGCGTCGTGGCTTTCATTCCCGAACCGGCGTACTAAGGAGTCCCACAGATGTCTCTGACCAAACGCTACGGTGGCTACCGGTCCTTTCAATACCTGACGGAAGAAGCGGACTACCGACCCTTCGATCTGGTCAACGAGGTGGATAGGGTCGAGCCCTATGTCGTGCCTCTCACCGACGAGGAAGAGAAGCGATGGACCGGGCTCCTCGAGAGTACCGTTCTCATCTCTCTCCACGAGCACCTGGGGCTGTTTCCTTCGGACATCTCCGAGACTCCAGCCATGGTGCGGGAAGGAAGACAAGCCACCGCCTTCCAAGGCCTCTCCCACAGCCATTGGGACGGCATATTCGACAATCTCCTGGACGGCATCTGCACCATGCACTCCAAGGGGGGCTGGAAGTGGACGGAGATCCTCCAGGACCTGGGCATCCGGCTCTGCGACCTGGCCCACCAGGACTTCCTCCTCCACGCCACCTGTGTAGAGGACATTCAAGCGGCCCACGACGAGGATAAGGTCGCCTGGATAGCGTCCATGGAGGGGGCGGCCATGATCGAGAACGAGCTGGATCGTATTGAGGTCCTCTATGGCTTCGGCGTTCGGGCTCTGGGCATCGCCTACTCGGAAGGGAACGCTCTTGGTGCCGGGCTGAAGGAACCGAGGGACGGAGGTCTCACGGTCTTCGGAAGAAAGGCAGTGGAGCGGATGAACAAGGTGGGCATGCTCATCGACTGTTCCCACTGTGGGGACCAAACCTCTCTTGACACCATCGAGGTGAGCGAGAAACCCATCATCCTCAGCCACATCGGGGCCCGGGCTCTTTGGGATTCCAACCGCCTAGCTCCCGACGAGGTCCTGGAGGCCTGCGCTGGCAAAGGTGGTCTCATCGGCATCGAGGCCGCCCCCCACACCACCCTCACATA
>JBDHMC010000105.1:0-7251 GCA_039656355.1 Gemmatimonadota bacterium
GTTAAAGGGGGATATCCTGACCCAAACGGGACAAATAAGGCCGGGGCAGATGGGCCCCCGCCCGCTTCGGGTGCCCGAGCGCGTCCCTGGAAACCTGCCCCCATCCATCCCCGTAGTGGCCTCCAACGACCCAAGCACGTCGAGGGTAAACAGTCCTCTCTTTGGCGACTCGCATGAGCACTCTTCTCCAGGATCTGAAGTTCGGCATCCGCATGCTCTGGAAAACCCCGGTCATCTCTTCCGTGGCAGCCCTCTCCCTGGCCCTCGGCATCGCAGCCACCACCGCCATGTTCGCGTTGGCCAGCGCCTTCTGGTTGGAGCCACTCCCCTTCGGGGACCAGGAGGGGCTGGTCATGGTGCGGGAGTTACGGCATGGCGAGAGCATCGATATGGCCGCCGCCGCGTCCGTACCCAACTTCAGGGATTGGCGAGATGCGGCTACGAACCTCTCCTCCATGACGGCCATCGACATCCGGACGGCGAATGTCACCGGGGTGGATATGCCGGAAGAGGTTCAGATCGCTGTGGGCACGCCAAACATGTTCGAGGTCCTGCAGCTCCAGCCTTCCCAAGGACGGGCCTTCCGCCCCGAGGAAGGCGCTCAGGGCGTCGGAGACGTAGTGGTCATTACCGACCGCTACTGGCAGCAATATTTCAACCAAGATCCCCAGATCCTGGGTCGGACACTCATGCTGGATGGCACGGCCTTCACGGTCATCGGAGTCATGCCTGAAGGCTTTGAGATGCTCCCCGCGATGATTGAAGTGTTCCGGGCCACCGATCTCATGGAGGAGGACGATCGGGGTTCTAAGGGCTGGCTGGCATTCGGTCGACTCCAGCCCGGCGCCACCGTGGAACAGGCCCGGTCAGAGCTCACCAGCGTGGCCGCACGTCTCGAGACCGAATACCCGGACGCTAATCGTGGATGGGGAGTCCTGGTTCAACCGGCCCGACAGTGGTTCCCGGGCCCGACTGATGCCAAGCTCGTCATGCTCCTCATCGCCGTGTCTCTCTTCGGCGTGGCCATCGCCTGTGCCAACGTGGCCAACCTTCTTTTGAGCCGAGCCGAGACCCGGATGAAGGAGATTGCGGTGCGGACAGCCATTGGGGCTGGAAAGGCCCGCATCGTAAAGCAAGTGCTCACTGAAAGTGTGATGCTTGGGCTGGTGGGCGGAAGCGTGGGCACCCTCATGGCGGTTTATGTGATACGAGGGTTGAACGCAGCCATGCCGGCGGACCTCCCACAGGCCTTCCGACCTTCCCTGGACGTACCGACTCTCCTCATTACCGTGGGGATCGCTGTAGGGGCCGGAATCCTTTTTGGTCTGGCCCCAGCCTTTCACGCCGTCCGAGGAAACCTCAAAGAGGCCCTGGGAGACGGAAGCCGGGGCGGGACTGCTGGTCGGGGCAGGAAGCGACTACGGAATGGGTTCGTGGTGGGTCAGATTGCGGTGGCGTTGGCTCTCCTCACGGGTGCCGGCGAACTCCGTGAGGCCATGAACGGCCTTGTATTCGCCGACAACGGCTTTCGGACCGATGGGCTTTTGACCTTTCAACTCACTCTTCCTGAGTACAAGTACATCGACGCTCCGGCCCGCCTCGTGTTCGAAGAGGAGATGGTACGGGCTTTGGAGGCAACTTCGGGGGTGGAGCGGGTGGCGGTCATGGGATCGCTGCCAAGAGGCCGAATTAATCTCAACTCCTCCTTCCAGATCGAAGGTCGGGAAGTAGAAGACCTGAACCAGCGACCCCGCACTGGTTGGCAAAGCGTGAGCCACAACTACTTCAGCACTCTGGAGGTCCCCCATTTTTCTGGCAGGCTGTTTGAGGTCGGGGACCGGGACGACGCCACCCTGGTGACCGTGGTGAACCAGGAGTTCGCTCGCCGATTCTTCCCGGATGAAGAGGTTCTTGGGAAACGAATCGAAATCCGGGGCACCTACCGGGAGATCGTGGGAGTGGTGGGGAACGTCATGCAAAGACGGATTCCCCTTGATGGATTGATTGAGCCGGGAGTCTATCTCCCCCTGGCCCAGATCCCGCTGAGGAGCCTCGCGGTAGCCGTTCGGACCAGTGGAGAACCGGCAGCGCTCGTCCCTGATATCCGTACAGCCATCAGAGCCATGGATCCCGACCAACCCATCACCCTGGCTCGGACCATGGAGGAACACATCGCATACGAAGTGGCGGCCATGTCCTTCCTTGCCCTATTCGTGGGGGCCCTTGGAATCCTCGCCCTGTTCCTTTCGGCCATCGGAATCTATGGGGTCATGGCCCATAGCGTCCTACAGGAACGAAGGGAAATGGGCATCCGTCTGGCCATGGGAGCCCGGAGCGGCCAACTGGTGGGGATGGTGACCCGACGGGGACTCATCCTCTCTGCGGTAGGCATGGCTCTGGGTATCCCCCTTGCTTTCGGAATTCATCGGGCAGTGATGAGCACCCTGAGTCTCTTCGACACCGATCTTGGGTACGGAATTGCGCTCACCGCCGGAGGGCTTTTGGTGGGGGTGGCGGTGCTAGCCAGTTACCTTCCTGCCCGATCAGCTGCCGGAGTTCAACCGACCCAAGCTCTCTCCTTGGATTAGTGCGTTTATAGTAGGGCGGTTATAGAAAGCACATAACCTTCCTTTTCGAAAACGGATCAAGAGCGTAACATGCTCTTGATCCGTTTTTATAAACACTTCCTATCAGACACACCTCTATGCGTATCTGCGTCCTGGACGATGTCTACGACTGCCCTGCTTGGGAGGCGGCCAAGGACGATTGGAGGGTGGACCCGACTCCGTTCATGAGAGCCCACGATTGGACGGTGGAGGGTCTCACCAAAGAGACAGCCGTTGCCAAGCTCACTCAATTGTCCAGGAACGGATTCGACGTCTTTTTTAACCTGTGCGCGGGAGCCTGGGATGAGGAGAGCCCCGGTATCGAGGTGGTTCAAGCCCTGGAGGGTTTAAACGTCCCCTTCACAGGAGCCACCTCCGAGTTTTACGAGCCCAGCCGGGAAGCCATGAAACGGGTTTGTTCCGCCTGGGGGATCGGCTTCCCGGACTATGTCCTGGCCCGGAACGACCAAGACATCATGCGGGCCGCCGACACCCTCCGCTTTCCTCTCATCGTGAAGCACCCCTCCAGCTATAGCAGCATTGACCTGTGGAAGACCTCTCGCGTGGAGACCACATTCTCCCTCCGCTTCCGAGCCCGACCCCTCATGCGGAAATACGGGGGGGCCCTTATCGAGGAGTTCATCGAGGGCCGGGAGTTCACCGTCCTGGTGGCGGAGAATCCCGAGGATTTGGCCAATCCCGTCACGTACACGCCGGTTGAATTCACCTTCCCTGAGGGCGAGTCCTTTAAGCATTCAGATCTAAAGTGGAAAGAATACCACAGCATGGAGGAGGTCCCCCTCCACGACGGGGAGCTATCGGAACATCTTCGCAAAGTGGCTGCGGACTTCTTCCTGGGTATGCGGGGGGCAAGTTTCGGGCGGTGTGATCTTCGCATGGATGAGGATGGGCAGCTCTTCATGCTGGAGATCAATCCCAATTGCGGAGTCTACTATGCCCCCGAGGACCCCGGGAGCGCGGATCTTGCCCTTCTCAATGATCCGTCCGGGCACCAAGGATTCACCGATCTCCTCATTCGTTCCGCCCTCGCCCGCCACATCAGGCGTCAACGAGGGTGGGAAACTCTCCCTACTCCGGGGAACGGGTATGCTGTTTTCGCCAGTCGAAACATCGCTCCTGGAGAAACCATCATGGCCTTCAATGGGACCCCTCACCGTCTCGTCACGCAGGAGTGGGTGGAGAACCAATGGAGCGACCGTGAGAAGGAGTGGTTCCGTGCCTACGCATGGCCCTTGAGTGATCAGGTTTGGGTCATCTGGTCCGACGATCCGGAGCAATGGAGACCGATTAACCACTCCTGCGATCCCAACACTTGGCTGGACGGACTCGACCTTGTGGCCCGGAAACCCATTCCTCCCGGGGAGGAGATCAAGATCGACTACGCCACCTACGGGAACAACATCCTGGCGCCCTTCGATTGCATCTGTGGAATGCCCACATGTCGGGGGCGGGTCCGGGAGGACGATCACCTACAACCCTTCCTGGACATCTATGGATCCCACATATCCGACTACGTTCGGGTAAAACGGGAGGCCCAGGGGGGTTAGTCCCGGCGAACGCAGGAGCATCAGACCATCGGCGACTGGCACGCCGTCACACCCATTCTTCGACGACGAGCCAGCGCCGGGGTACCGGTGAGTCAGGAAAGGAAGGGAGACGAAGCCTTCACCTGATCACCAGCCCTTCTTCAACTCCACCTGCCTCCGCGGCCATGTCCGTGACATCCATCGCTGGCGGCGTGGCCCCCTTGGGAATGGCCGTGGCATGCTTCCTCAGAGCTCAGTGGTCGGAGTCGCCCGTCCTTGAGGGCGGCGACCGTCTCCTCAGCGTTCTTTTCCAAGGTCACAAACACCTGAACTCCGGCGTCGGCTAGACGGGAAAAGGCCCGTCGGCCCAGCCCCCTACAGACAATTGCGTCAACCGGCCGGGTGCCCAAAAACTTCAGAGGTTGACAAGCTCCGTGGACGTGACTGGAACCTCCGTTTCGGATGGCTTCGTATTGCCCTTTCTCCGTGTCCACAAAAGTGAAGAAGGGTGCGCTGCCGAAATGATCGGCGGGCATTCCTTCCCTCCCTTTATCGTCCAATGTCGGGATGCAAATCTTCATCTATCGGTTTCCTTTCCCTCTTATTCCTGTTCTTCCCCTGCCACACCCCCAATCAGGAGAGCGGCTCCTTCCACCACGGCCCGCACGAGGGTCGCCCTACCCGTCTTCAGGAGTCGTTGCACGGTGCCTCGTGACACTCCCATTCTCTCGCCCGCCACCGCCTGGTGGAGACCTTCCACATCACAAAGGCGGAGAGCTTCCAGCTCGTCCTCTCCCAGATTCCGGACTTCGAGCTCCGGCATGGGAATGCTTCGTGGCTTGAAGATCCGATCCCCGTCATATTGCCGGCAGTTGCGATGCTTCCGAGGTCTAGGCACGTCCTTGACTCCTTTTGTGCATATGCACAATATTAATACCAATATGGTTCGTCAACCCCAAACCGCCATTCCAGGGAACACCGATACCGAAACCTCCGGAGGATCCATGCCTGACGCTAGTCCCGCGGTGCAAGACTACTATCCCGAAGACGTGGCTCATTGCTTTGGATGTGGCCGATTGAATAAGGAAGGACATCAGCTGAAAACGGCATGGGAAGGAGACGAGACGGTTTCCCGCTTCGTTCCCAATCCTTACCACACGGCTATACCCGGTTACGTGTACGGAGGGCTCATCGCTTCCCTCCTCGACTGCCATGGGACGGGAGGAGCAGCGGCAGCGACCCTGCGAAGGGAGGACCGTGAAATCGGGGAGGGGGAGGCGCCGCGATTCGTCACAGCTTCCCTGCAGGTGGACTTCCTGAAACCCACCCCCCTCGGGCCCGAACTGGAAGTGAGGGGAAGAATCGTTGAAATCACGGACCGAAAGGTCGTGTTGGAGGAAACGCTCTCCGCCAACGGCTTGGTGACGGCCCGCGGGAGGGTCGTGGCCGTCAGAATGCCGGAACAGATGATCTCCCCTAGCTAGAACTGGTCGCCCCATGAACCAATCAATCCGCGTCACGGTCTTGGTAGAAAACACCGCCTTCGGACGCCATGTCCGAGGTGAACACGGACTGGCCTTCTGGATCGAGATCGGATCGAAACGGGTCTTGTTCGATACCGGCCCGGGACCAGAGGTGTTGCTACACAATGCGGAGCACCTCGCCATCGAGCTGGCATCGGCTGATGCCGTGGTCTTGTCCCACGGTCACGATGACCACACTGGCGGACTGGAAGAGGTCCTTCGGCGGGCCAGGGGTGTACCGATCTTTCTGCATCCTGGGGCCCTGGCCCAACGGTTTTCGCGGAAGAAGGACGGGGAAGTCCACGAAATCGGGGCCCCTTGCCTCTTGGACGAACCTTTCTTTAGGGCCCGCGCCTCCTCGGTTGCATGGACGAAGGAGGCTACGGCTATCACCGATGGGCTTTGGGTCACGGGACAGGTGCCCCGGACCAGTGATTACGAAGACACGGGTGGGGATTTCTATTTGGACCACACCTGTGATATCCCAGACCCCATCGAAGACGATCAAGCGGTTTATTTCGATACTGGGGACGGCACCGTAGTACTCCTGGGTTGCGGCCATGCGGGCGTAGTGAACACGCTGCGCTACGTGCAGGGGTTAACCGGAGGACGACCTATCCATGCCGTCATTGGGGGGACACATCTCGTCGCAGCATCAAGGAACCGCATGGACCGGACCGTGGCGGCCCTCAGGGAGATGGACATGGGCCTCCTCGCCCCGGCCCACTGCACCGGCGCACGTGCCCAGGCCCGGCTCGCTTCGGAGTTTCCGGGCCGCTGGGAGCCCTGTCACGTAGGCGCTCGGTTCGAGTTCTTCAGACCAGCCTAGCCTGAGTCTGTCTGAGGTCGGACCTTATCGACGCCAGGGCCGGGCTCCCCTCGCATATCCCCTACCGAAACCACGCCCGACTCCCCGGCCGAAACCCGATCCTGCAACGCCCAGAAATCCCTGGGCTCCTGGGCGAGTTTCGTACATCAAGACTTGGAGTTCCAAGTGCTGGTCGGCGGAAAGGATGGTTGCCACACCGGTTCGATAGGGGGTCGCTGCCGCCTCGTATCTTGTGAAGAGATCCTGGAGTTGGCTTACACCCGCAAACCGCGTCACCTCTCCACTCACCACTCGAGCCCGCAAGGCGTCGAGCTCCGCCTCCAAAGGTGCCACATCCTGTTGGATGCCGACCTGAAGCTCCTGAAGAGCCGAGACCTGCTCCCCTGAGAGCTTCAACTGCTCCTGGAGCTGGAGCGTCAACTCGATGTTCTCTCCTAATCTGGGCCCAAACCCGTAAACACCCAGACCTCCCCCCCCACCAAGACCGCGTTGTGCTGTGAGAGAGTTCCCGCCCCCGGCCACCGCCAGGGCAACGACCATTACCACGCCACCTTTCGTAAGGGACATGGGTCCCCCTTTCGTGAATGAAGCCGTCGTCACTTCTCAACCCAACAAACCATCAGTCCTTGGAGTCTTCTCTACCTAATTTTCCCGCCCAGTGGGCGGCCAAAACCGCCTCAACATCTGGTTTCCACGTGATGAAGAACGGGATCCCTGCTTCACTCAGTTGTTTCACGGCGGGCTGC
>JBDHMC010000106.1:0-7198 GCA_039656355.1 Gemmatimonadota bacterium
ATCGGGACCACGCCCTGGAAGAGATTTGGGAGGAAGTGGAAAAGGGGGCCATGCCACTTTCGGACTACCTGAGAATGCACCCTGAGTCGGTTCTGACCGATCCTCAACGGGAGACGCTGCGCAGGTGGGTCGAGGGTCAGGAGCCGCAGTTCCCGGATTGGAATTAAGCTCCGGGGTCCTCCTCCCAGATTCTCTTCAGATCCTCGAACTCAGGCTTTTCCTTCACGGTCTCACCGTCCGTGGTGCGTCCTATCTTATAGGACACGGTGCCGTGCCTGGTGTCCCGGACCTCCACCTCCCGACTCAACTTGAACCGATCCCAGGTGGCGTAACGCACGCCGAAGCTGGAGCTGTGGCGGAGTAAAAAGTCGGAGAGGATCCCAACGTCCTCCGGCCTCACCAGAAACGCCATACAGGCCGCGGGTCTACCCTTCTTTCCAACCAGCGGTGTGACCCAGGCGTCCAAGGCGCCCAACTCCATGCCCTTCTCCATGAGCCAAGCCGTCCGCTCACCCGTCTGGTCGTCCACGTTGCAGCGTATCTCCACCACCTGATCGGTTTCGTAGGGGAGGGAAGGAGTCGCGTCAGAGTCCAGCTCTTCGGTGGCCCCCCCGTCGGGGGCAGGCTGTTCCACCAGGACCACTCGGAAAACGTTCGGATAATCGCCAAGGTCCGTCGTACCGGCCCCGGAGCCTTGGGCGACAAGGGTCCCCGAAGGCCACCCCTCCACGAACTCGGGATCCAAGGCTCTGAGGATGGCCAGACCTGTCGGAGTGGATAATTCCACATTCGGTCGGGTGATGCCGTCGGGTACTGGAGCCACGGGCATTCCCACTGCCAGGCGGGCGGATGCCGGCGGAGGCACCGGATAGGTCCCATGCTGAATCTGGATGGTCCCCCTTCCCAGCTTTACCGGGGAGGCCAGCACACGGTCCGGAGCCAGGGTCGCGACACAGACTCCCGCCATGGCCACATCCACCACGGAGTCCACGGCACCCACCTCGTGAAACGCCACCTTTTCCACCGGTACTCCGTGGGAGTCGGCCTCCGCTTCGGCCAATAGTGCAAATACCCGGAGAGCGAAGTCCTTGGCTATCGGGTCCAGGCCGGACTCTTCCAGTTGACGAACCAAGGCGGAGTAGTGGTGATGGTGATGATGAGCCTCCCCAACGTGATGCTGGTCCCCCTCGGCGGCCCCCTCCGGGAGGACTACCCTCACCTTCGTGAACCGGGCCTGGGCCCGTTGGGTGTCCGTGATCTCCACTTCTACGTCCGGTGCTTTGAGGAGTCCCGGCACCGCCCGAATTGCCTCAGGATCAACGAGCCCGGCGTCAAGGAAAGCCGCAGTGAACATGTCGCCGGCGATTCCGGCGAAGCTCTCGAGGTAGAGGGTGCGCATGCTCATCAGGGCATCACCGGGTTGCAGGAAAGGCAGAGAGAGGGGATCACGGGCCGGCGTCACCGGTGAGGGCCGCTGCGACGGCTCTTGCGACCCGGGCGGCCGCCACCCCTGCGGAGAATCCATTATCAATGTTCGAGACGGTGACCCCGGGGGCACAGGAGTTTAGCATGGCAAGAAGGGCGGCGAGCCCCTGGAAACTGGCGCCGTAACCCACGCTGGTGGGAACCGCAAAGACCGGAGATCCCACCAATCCGCCGACGACGCTGGGAAGGGCGCCCTCCATCCCTGCCACCACCACCACCGCTGCCGCCAGTCGTAGCTTTTCCACTTTCGAGAGGATTCGGTGGAGCCCGGCTACCCCCACGTCATAGATCCGGTGGACCGGCACTCCCATGGCGACGCAGACTTCCACTGCCTCTTCCGCCACCGGGCGATCGGCAGTTCCACCGGAAACCACCGCAACGAATGGAATACCCTCGTCCGGTCCTCTCTCCGGTGGGGGGTGGACCAGGCAAGTACGCCCGCGAGGGTTGATCCTTGAGTCCGGGAATCGGTCTTCAAGCGCCGCCAGCTTCTCCGGGCTCAGTCTGGTGAGGAGAACCGGAACCCCGGGGGCCGAGAGGCGGTCCGCAATCTCGAGGATCTCCTCTATGGTCTTTCCCTCGCCGTAAACGACCTCGGCCAACCCCTGCCGGATGTGCCTGTGGTGATCCAGGTTGGCAAAGGAAAGCTCGTCCTGGCGGAGGGGTCCGGCCTTTAGTCTCGCCACGGCTTCAGCTACCGGAACGGTCCCGCCGGCCACCGCCTCCAAAAGGGTTTGGATTTCTTTCGACGTCACGTCACTCCACCTCCCATGCGGTAGCCTCCCAAATCCAGGGTCACCCAACGGTATCCCCTCTCGGTGCCCTCCCGTTGGAGTTCTTCCCTACAACCCAACACCCCATGCATTTCATCCGGCGGGACTTCGACACGGATGAAGAAAGAGTTTTCCCTATCCCGGCAAACCCGGACCCGGAGATGGGATACCCCTGCCCGACGCAGGATGGCCTCCATTTCTTCGACGTCACGGAGCCTCTCCGGTGTAACCTCGATTCCAGTCATGATCCGGGAACTCAGACAGGGGCTGGCCGGTTTCCCTGACAGAGGGAGACCGGCTTCCCGCATCAAATAGCTGATTTCAGGTTTGGTCAACCCGGCGTCGGATAGGGGCGTGAGAGCTCCGGCTTCCTGGGCGGCTCGATGCCCTGGTCGGTCGTCGTGGTGATCGGACGCGTTGTAGCCGTAGAGGAGCCATCGAAGGCCGGCATCCTCCGCCACCTTCCCAGCGATTCGGAAAAGCTCGGCTTTGCAGTGGTAGCATCGCTCATTGTCGTTTCGGGAGTACTCTGGAAGAGACATCTCCATGCTCTCCTCCCAGATGTGCTCCACTCCCAGGGATCGGGAGAACGTCGTAGCATCCTCCTTGTCCCCTGCTGGGGTACTTGGGCTGGTCGTGGTCAATGCCACAACCCGTCCGCCCGTGTCCTGCATGACCTGGTTCGCCGCCCAAAGGAGAAATGCGCTGTCCATGCCCCCGGAAAAAGCAACGATGACTCCTTCACTGACCTTTGGGACCAGCCCTTCTTTGAGGGTCGCCAGCTTTCCGGCTGCGATAGACCCGTCCGCTTCCGACGCGGAGACGAAGGATGGATCAAGAATGGGAAGACTGTGGTCCATAAGCCTCGTGTACCTTGTAGTCTCGGTATGTGCCTGGAAACTACCGCAACCCCGTGGGCCTGGGGAAGCGCGAAGATCTGGGTTCCCCTATCTTCATCCTTATGACTTCCGAAACCACCATCCTTCTAGCCTCGGCTCTTTCCATCGGGTTTTTTCATACCCTCCTGGGGCCGGACCACTATTTGCCCTTCGTGGCCATGGCCCGAGTAGGGGACTGGTCTCGAAGGAAAACCCTCCTGGTCACAGGTCTTTGCGGACTGGGCCATGTGGTTGGATCGGTGGTATTGGGGATGGTGGGAATTGCCTTTGGACTCTCCCTCTCACGGCTTGAGGCCTTCCAGTCGTCCAGAGGATCCTGGGCCGCCTGGGCCCTAATTCTCTTTGGGCTCCTTTACACGGTCTGGGGTGTCCGGCGAGCGCTGAGGGGACATCAGCACACCCACATGCATGCACATTCGGACGGGACCCTCCATCTCCATGATCACACCCATGCCAAGGATCATCTCCATCCTCATCCCGTCAGGTCCGGATCCAAGATGACTCCTTGGGTGCTCTTTGTGATCTTCCTTTTGGGACCCTGCGAAGCCCTCATTCCGCTCCTCATGTTTCCGGCCGCCACCGAGAGTTGGTCCGCTCTCTTCCTGGTAACAGGGGCCTTCGGGGCTGCCACCGTTGCGACCATGTTGGGATTGGTGTTCGCGAGCCTCGAGGGGATTCAACGCGTCTCCTTCCCCCGAGCCCAACTGTACGGTCACGCCCTGGCTGGAATCACCATCCTCCTTTGTGGTGCCGCCATCGAGGTCCTCGGGTCGTAAAGCATTTTACTCTGGAAACCTCGTGCCCTGGGAGGCCAATACCTTCTCGGCGACACGGTCCCGGCCGCTCCCATGCAACCCCACCCCCCTTCGACACAATCCAAGTCTTTGACACGTAAAGACAGGTGGAGCTCTGGCAGTTGAAGCTCTGGTAGGTGACGCTGCTGCTCACCTGTCAGAGCGTCAACTGTCAACGCCGGTTGAACTTCTTCTCACGAGGATCGGCCTCAATGGCGCTTCGGGACTGGCTCCGGGTCCGTCCTGAGGGTAGGCGAATTCGCCGTACCCTCGTCATTCTCATTCTCGCTCCCACCCTCCTCGTGGGCGGGGAGGCCCTCGTCCGTGCCCGTCTTCAACCCCTCTCTTCCGACGAGGCCGCCACCCGAGTTTATGCCCGGCCCCTGGCTTTTGCCCGGGGGGATCGCCCGGACCCCGGGGCCATCCAAACCCATCTACAACGGTTGGGATACCAAAGGGCTAGAGGTGGGGATGTGGGGATCGGAGAGTACTATCTCGGATCCCGGGGTTGGTTGATTGGCCGGAGATCCTTCCGGGGATCGGGTGAACCCGTGGGGGCTGGTTTCGCTATCATCCGGTTTGACTATTCGGGCCGAATCTCTCGGATGGAGGATGAAGAGGGGAGAAGAATCAACCACTTCTCCCTGGAACCCGAACTGATTGGCCGGATCGATGGAGCTTCCCTTGAAGACCGGGTTCCCGTCATCCTCGAGGAAGTGCCGGATCACATAGTCGCCGCGGTCCTCACAGTGGAAGACCAGCGGTTCTTTGAACACGCGGGGCTGGATTTTCGACGCATTGCCGCTGCCTTCATGGTGAACTTCAGAGCGGGACGGGTGGTGCAGGGGGGGAGCACACTCACCCAACAGCTGGCGAAGAACCTCTTCCTTAGCCCCAAACGGTCGGTTACCAGGAAGGTTCGAGAGGCCGCCATGGCCCTCGCTCTGGAACAACGGCACACCAAGGAGGAGATTCTCCAGGCTTATCTGAACCGGTTATACCTTGGGCAAGACGGGGCCGTGGCGATCCACGGAGTCGGCCGGGCTGCCCAACACTTTTTCGGCAAAGACGTGGCCACGCTGGGGCTTGCAGAGTCGGCCCTCTTGGTGGCCCTCATACGGGCCCCCAGCCTCTATTCCCCGTTCCGGAATCCCGAGACCGCCGTCACTCGACGGAATCTGGTTCTTCGGCTGATGCGGGACGAGGGGTCCATCTCCGAGGAGGAGTACCAGGAGGCTTTGGGGACTCCTTTGTCCCTTAAGAAGAGGGCCCCGCCCCTCCGGAGCGCCAAATACTTTGTGGACTACGTAGCAGGGGAGTTGAAACTCCGGGAGGGAGCGGAGGCCGGTGAAGGCGTGAGAGCGGTAGTAACCACCTTGGATGCCGATCTCCAGAGAGCAGCCGAGAAGGCCGTCAGCGAGGGACTCGCCCGGCTGGAGAGGGATTTCGATTGGCTCAGGGAGGCGGAAGCCGGGGAGCCTCTGCAAGCTGCTCTTGTGGCCCTGGATCCTCGCACCGGGGAGATCCTGGCCATGGTAGGGGGCCGAGACTACGGTACCTCCCAATTCAACCGTGCGGTCCGTGCTCGTCGGCAGCCTGGGAGCGCCTTCAAACCCGTGGTAGCTCTGGCGGCTTTGGCGCGGCCTGAAGAAGGTCCAGACTCCTACGAACGACTCCAACCCCGCTTCACACTAGCGTCGGTTCTGGAGGACAAACCCTTCCAGGTCGAGACTCCGGTTGGGGTTTGGCAGCCGGCTAACTATGATCGGAGCTTCAGTGGGACCGTAACCCTCAGAGACGCTCTGGAGCGTTCCCTGAACGTGCCCTTTGCCCGGCTGGGAGTGCAGGTGGGGCCGGAAGAGATCGTGAATACGGCTCGAAGATTGGGAATTGAGAGTCCACTCAATCCGTACCCCAGCATCGCGTTGGGTGCTTCTGAGGTCTCCCCCCTGGAGTTGACCCGGGCGTTTGGGGTTCTGGCTGCCGAGGGCTTCCGACCCGAGCTGAAGAGCATTTTGACGGATCCGACTGAAGGGTATCAGGTCTACGACCCTGCTGAGACCTACCTGGTGACTTCCGCGTTGCGGGGGGCGGTGGAGCGAGGCACAGGGAAGGGAATCAGGGACCGGGGATTCCACGGCGACGTGGCCGCCAAGTCTGGAACCACCAACGACTTTCGAGACGGGTGGTTCGTCGGGTACACCCCCTCCATCGTCGTAGGCGTATGGGTGGGTTTCGATCACGGGAAGCGCTTGGAACTCCCGGGTGCGGGGGTTGCCCTTCCCATTTTCGCCGATTTTTTGAAAGACGCCCTGGGGACTGAGGGCCGGTCCGGGTCCTGGGGCGGCGACGGGTTCTCCTACCCCTCGGGTTTGGAGATGGTAGAGGTTGATCCCTCCTCTGGGCTCAGAGGAGGTTGGGGATGCAGGGGCGAACCCGAGCTCTTCCTAAGGGGCACCGCTCCCGAGGAAAGTTGCGGCGGATTCCGGGTCGACAGCAGATCTCTCAGGCTCCTCATGGAGAGGGGCGGCGACGAGGTGTCCCGTCTCATACGGCGCCTTTTTAGGGGCGAGAGACGGAAGTAGGAAGCCGTCCACAACCCATTCTGGGCCAAGGCTCCCCCTGGTCATTGATTTACCTCGGTCTCACCCGCCTCCAAAAGAAAGCCCGAAGGTCCCGGCCAGACCGTCCCCCACGTCCCCTGTTCGATACAGCGCCGCAAACCCGACATTGACGGGTCCCAAGACAAGACCCAGTCCCCCGCCCAGCTGAAATCCATCGGTAATCGCGGCGAACCCAGCCCGGAGGGGAACAGACGGGTTTGGCCGGTATTCCATCCCCAACCCAATGTGGCTCTTTGGGCCGGTATCCAGCCCATCTCCCATTCGCTGCCGGACCTCGGCGGTGACGGTCAAGTTCTCGAGGGCATCATATGCGCCCCCGAGGGTCAGCACGGGCTTGAAGGAAAGGTCCCTTACCTTGGCTCTGACGGATTCGGGCGCTCCTGCGGCCGTACTGGTGCCAACGTCCACGTCACTGAAGTCCTCGTCGAAGATTATCCGGCCAGCTCTATACGTCAGCTCATTCAAATCCCATTCGAATCTATTGAGAAGATTCTGGACAACGGCTGCCGCGGCCCAGGGGCCACGCGCCCACGCGGCACCCACGTCAACCCCCAAGCCTGATCCCTGGCTCCAATCCCGCCCTCCCTCCGGAGGGAGAATCATAGGAAAGTCAACGTCGATCC
>JBDHMC010000107.1:0-7163 GCA_039656355.1 Gemmatimonadota bacterium
CTATTCAAGAACCGGGCCGACCACCCTTCCCCTTCCACCGTCACCGAAAGACGATAGATGTCGGCCCCCAAAAATGGAGTAGCGTCCTGCAGGTGAAACTCCGGGGATGCAGTGGAGGGCGATCCAGTGTTGGTCAGGGTGAAGGTGACGGAAGTGTTCTTTTGGCGGACCTCATGCTCTGCCGGCCCGGCCAGACCTGCTCCACGCTCCTGTGACCCCGATCCATCCAGGGATCGGACTCCCACAGTATAAGAGAGGATTCCCTCTTCATTCTTTTCGAGGTCGAGAATATAGAAGTGGAGTCGGTTGGCCGTGTCTTCCCATTCGAATCGGCTTCCCGAACCGAGACCGGCATGGAACAATGCGTCGTTGAGTTGCCTGTAGTCGGCAACGGTCCGCATGACCTCTTCACCGTTGGGCTTCGCATAGTCCACCATCTGGATGTCTTCAGGATGGGCGTCGATGACCCAGATATAGCTGTTGAAGGAGTTCGGGCCGCCATTCCCACCCCGAAGACTGTCTTTGTTCTTGGCGATGAGAACACCGTTGTCCGGCGTATAGGAGTCATTCCCGATCCGTTGAACGACCTCCATTGAATAGAAGTTGTAGTTGGGGATGCCCGAAGAGAGTGGATTGGTGGCCGGGTCCTCTTCTGGAGTCCGATCCTGTGGCTCGGAGCCATCGAGACGCACCGTAACCCCGGCGAAAGTCCCAGGAAGGGGATCCACGGCCCTGGCCGTGACTTCCGCCACCGCCAGGCCCGAGAGAGCCAGGCCGTCTCGACTCAAACTCAGGGTCTGGGCCTCAGTGATAAACTCGTTCTCGAGGCGGTTCTTCACCATGAGGCCCGCAGGCATGGCGGCCCCCTGGGCAGGGGGCACGACCCACCGCATATGGGGCCCCCCAGGCCCGTTGAAGCAGCCCCGGTCCATCATGTCCCACGGCCCCGCTGCCACTCTCCGATAGGGCTCCAAATAGGGGTTGTTATTCAGGTCGGGAAGGCGAAAGGCGAAGTGACCCAACTCATGGGTGATCGTACCGGAGTTCTCGCCCTGACGCATGGATGAAAGACCCCACTGCTGGGCCCCCGCCAACCAACTCGTCCACTCCACGTAACGGGTGGGGATCCACCGGGGCAGATCCGGGTTGGGGTTTCCCCAGTCTGGCGGGATATCCTCGCGGGTGTTGAACTTCATCTCCCCAAATTCCTGCCAGACGCCGGTCTCGTCATAGCTCGCGTAGATCCTTAAGATCGCATCGTACCTACTCCTCAACTCCCTCGGATCCTCGCCGATATCAGCTGCCCAGATAGCGTCACCGTCCGGCTCCATACGACTATTGGCGTCGCTTCCATCCGGGGTGGACCCGTCCTGGCCCCACTCGTTCAGACCGTACTCCCATCGAGGCTTTGGCATCCGGTACGGGCCGAACACCTCGATGTCGGTGATGCCGAATTTCCCCCGGGATTGCTCCATCCAGTAGCCGTTGATGGTCTGCCCGTGGTTCACCTCGGAAGGGGTCATGAAGAAGTCGGCGTAGAACTGAGGCACGTCGTTTCGCGGAACCGGATCGATCTGAGGATTGCCGAACGGATCCGACCCCTTGGGGAGGGTGATGACGAAGGGCTGGTCCGGGAAGTCGATGGCCACAAGCGCAATCTTGAAGCCTCGTTCGGGAACCAAGCTGGGATCGGCCCAATCAATGCCCGGAATGGGGTGGTAATCGTCCCAGGTCATGTGGTCCTGATCCTGGACGAACTGAGGGTCGATGGGTTGGAGGACGTCCTCTCCCCCCCCTCCCACCCCACACCCGGTCAGTCCAACGATGGGCCCCAGGAACAGTAGGGGGATCAGGACAGACATGAACCCCAACGAACCGCGGACGTAAGAGGAACGCTTACGCGAACTGGACATAGGACCTCATTGTTCGCATCGGCTTGGTCGGCCGACGACAGGGGAAGAGGCCAGCGACCGAGCAAGTGTATTCCCCTTTAGGTCTTCTCTCAACTACCTCCCTCGGCACAAGCGCCGAAATCGTCCCAATACTCCTGGAGGAATCTCCCAAGTCGCTGGATGGCAAAGTCCACCTGGTAGCTGGGGAGGTTCCCGGACCGGGGCCCCTCCGAAAAGCGCAAATAGAACCCACCGACGAGACCACAGGCGAGAGGGTCGCCGGAGGCCTCCGACGGCTGACCCACCGCGAAGAGGAGGGACTTGGCGAAGAGATCGTCGGTGGGAGTCGGTTCCCCGGGCTCGTTCAGAGTACCGGTCTTGGCCAAAACTGTGGACGGAAGTCCCTCATTCCTCCAAGCGGAACGAAGGCCTCTGGCAGTGCCGTCCACGCCCACGGCACGTAATCCGGCCAGGAACTCAGGATACCAGCCGTGTTGGGCAAGACCCAGGCCGGTGTCCGCCGAGTTGGTGTCCGGCATGTTGGACAGCTTCCCGGGCCCAGGGAAAAACCTGATCTGGACCCTCTGGTCACTCACCACTCTGGCGAAGCTGTTGGTCAGATCAAGAAGGGTCCACTGATTCTCCCATGCGCCGTACGAATACCTGTAAAGAAGGCTGAGGTCTGTCCCATCTGGATAGCCGGGGGCCAGGAGAGCTGGCCTGGATTCGGAGGGAAGTAGCTCGTATGCAACCTGAAAAGGACTGCCGTCTGAGAACGTCATCCCATCCCACACCCGGCGACTCCGTCTTCTCGAATCGGCAATGGCTGGATCAGTCGGGAGATCGAAGAGCTCACTCAGCCCCTCGGAAAGCGGGCTGAGAAGGAGTGTGGTCCGGGGTACCAGAGTTCCCTCCAACGGAATCTCCGAGGCTCCTTTCCAGGTCGAACCGGGAACACCACCCTCTACCAGACCGGCCACCAGAAGTGAGGCAGCGTATTCGTTGTTGGAGCATCGGAGGAAGTACCGAAGGTCCACCCTTCCCTCTCGCGGTGCAGCACAGTTCAGAGCCGTGGTGAAAACCCGCCGGGACTCCACCCGGGGCATTCCCAGGACTGACGAGACCGATCCGGAGCGGGCGGGGATCTGTAGTGACGCCAACTCCGGACGCTTGAAGAGGATGGCTGCGGCCAGCAAGGGCTTCACAGCGGACCCGGGCGCTACGCGCTCCAGGAGTGAGCTCCGTCCCTGATTCTTCCTTTCCCCCACTTCAGCCACGGCCACGATCTCCCCATCAGGAATCCGGGCCACCACCATCACCCCGAACTCCAAGGGAAGATCGACCTCAGATCGTAAGAACTCGTTGAGTCTGGCCGTCAGCTCCGTGCTGGCTTCTGCATTGACGGATAGTACTAATGATGCGTCGGAAGAGACACGACCGTCCGCTCCAACCGGCCCCGTCCCCAGGGCCGAGAAGAGATCCAGCGGCGGTGCCAGGTCGCTCCTCCTCCGCATCCTGCCGTTGATCCACTGCTCGCTGGATAAAACCCCTTCCCAGTGATCGCCGAACACCACGGGTTCCAGGGGATCCAACCTGAGAATCGATCCTTTCGGAATCCCAATCGAGTCCCCGGATCGGATCCGTCTTCCATCTGCCCAGAGGTCTGACCAGCCGGCAACGGCCCAACTCTGACTCCTCTCGTCGGAGGCCAGCCGAAGCGTAGCCTGGGGGATTCTCTCCTCAGAAAGACAATAGACTCGAACATCAAGGGAAGATGGGACGAACTCACAAAACCGCCTTCTCCCGTCCACGGAGTGGGCCAAACTGACGGGTTTTCGAAGGGGAATCGCCACCCTCGGACTCATGAGCCCCCGACCCCTAACGACGTCCCGGGCCTGAATCTCCCCGTTCCACTCACCCTCTAGAGGTGATCGGACACGGAGACTCCAGGCAGCCGGCGCCCGGGTCAGCCCTCTGGATCCATCAGGCCTCTGATAAGCTCTGAAGATCGACGGGTTGAAGCCACCCAACCGACCCCACCAATCCGGATCCGATCGACCCAGGTCGAGGCGCTCCCGTTGGAAGCGGTTGTAGGTCTGGACCTGGTCGTAGAGGAATCCGGCCCGATCAAACGCCGGGAAGGCCTCGACGTCGGCGAGGATGGTGATGGTGTCGAAGGTGACGGTCCTACTCCGGGAAATCCGTTCCTCCACTTCGTCGAACCGGAGGAGGGTCGAGTCAGCAACTCCGGCCAGAAGGTCATCTACAGCCTCCAGAAACGCCTCGTAATCCAACCCGGCCCGAACGGACGTATCCCTGCTGGCCCGAACCGTGCCAACCGCCACCCAGATGAGGAGGGCTGCGGTAACAAGGAGAAGGAGACTCACGACCTGTAGGATCCTTGTGTTCCCCACCCGCGGGGTGGCCGACCTCTTCGCTTCCACCTTCGTCCCGACCTCCACTCTCACGGGGTCACCTTCTTTCATGCCACCCCCACTCATTTCGCCCCCCTTTCCGGATCAGGCTCCTTATAAGGCTCCAAATCAGGCTCTTTCAGGGCTGCAAGGCAAAAGACGATGCCAGTGGAGAGGCCGCTCACCAGGACCACATCGGCCCAGGAATTGAGTCCCAGGAAGGGCATGTTCTGACCCGTGAGGGGCACCAGAGCCAAGTTGGAGGCCGCCACGTAAACGGCCGGCAGAGTGAGCCAAAGCACCCCCCCCACCGTCATCGCCAGAACCGCTAACCCAGCCCGGGTTTCCTGCACCGTTCCATGGACTCGGTAAACCCAGATTCCCACCACCACCAAAAGCGCCAGGTAGACCAGGAGGACACCGATCCCTCCAAGGGCGCCATGCTCAGAAAGCACGTAGACGGAGTAGGTGTTCTCAGCATAGGACACAGCCGTCGGAATCCCCCGCCCCAACACGGCCGTCCCGGCGAATCCGGTTCCCGTGAGGTCGCTGGCCGCATAAGCCCGTCCCCCCCACACCTGGTCCCGGGACGGGGCCGCTGCGAAGAGAGCCTCGCTCGGACCGGCAAAAGCCAGAGCCTCCTCGAGGAGATCCGGGTCCGAGGCAGCAATGCTGCGGATGCTGGCTCGGGTCACCGGCCCCCCCATTCCTGCAATCCGGAGAAGGTCGGTAAAGGTGTTCCCGACTCCCTGGAATTCGGCAGAGAAGGTTGGCAAATCTCCAGCGTTTCTGAGGCTCGCCACAGAGGGGTTGAGGACAGACCAAGCAAGTACGGCGATGGTGGCGGCGACCGCCACCGATCCACCCATGAGGATCCTCGGCAATCTGTCGATTCTGGCTGCGAGGAGGACGGTGAGGAACATGGGAACGAAGAAGACGAGACCCAAACCAAAATCGAAGAGCATGAAGACCAGGAGTACCCCAAGTGGGATCACCAGAACCCCCAAGGCCTGGATCTGACCCTTTCTCTCCCCGCTCTCCAGGAGACGGTGGCAGGCCAAGCCAGCGCGGATTGCCAGGAGGAAAAGGATGAAGACCAAAGCGAACCGAACAAAGGGCGGAATGGCCTGTGCGCTCATAAAGGCCAGGAGACCAACGACGGTCAGAACACCTACCCACCCCATCCCCGAAAACACGGCATGACCCACGGAGACAAACCCTTCATAGCCCTTCTCCATTAGTGTGCCGCCGGGCTTTCCAGGGTTCTTTCTGAGGACCAGGGCCCCCACGAGGCCTGCTCCGAGAAGACCCCCGGTACCCACCTCGGGCCAGGGGAAGAGGGCAAGGACCCCCATCTCCATCACCAGCAGAATCAGGACAAAAAGACCCCAACCGCGCCTCACCGGAGGCCCAAAGGCCTTCCAACCGCGGAGGATACGATTCGCCCCGAAAAGGAATAGGAAGAAGAGTACCGGGATCAGAGCCATCCAGGGCGCATGAATTGCCAACGCCAAGACAACCGAGCCCCCCGCAGCCAAAGCCAGAGAGAGGGCCGGGTTCTCCCGACCGCCCTCCGCCGCAATGACGTTCAGCGGATGCCGGTCGAGAGTAGAGGCCAGAGACTGTCGCCGACTCAGGCCCATCGCGAGCCAGGCCCCGATTCCGGTAGCCGCCACGAGAAGACTGGCCGCGGCCTCTGGTCGTTGCCAGAGAAGAAGGCCGATACTCGAGACCATGAGGAGGAGGCCCAGGCTTGTCCGATACCCTCCCCTTCTAAGAGCCTTTTTCTCCTCGGGACTTCGGGCCTCGGACCCCATCTCGTGGACGTCGACCTTCGGTGCTTGGGCGCCTGAGCCGTTCACGCCTGGAAGAAACATCCGGGACATCGGCCGTTCCAGCCAACGGATCAAGCGCCAAACGATTGGAGCCCACGAGGACCAACGGCCTAAAGCCGCCAACATCACTGCGTATGTGATCCATAACCCCACGGCCGTAGCCGCGGCCCGGTCGTAGAAGGGTGGCGAGTAGGCCACCCTGAGGCCGAGAGCCAAACGGACGCCGAGGAAGATCAGGAACACATTCACGAAAGCCCAGGCTGCGGACATGTTCGGGGCCGTGGACTTCCTCCTCTCCCAAATGGCGGGAGCCCCGGAAACCGTAGCCAACGCCCCAAGAATCAGCAGGAATAGGCCGAGGACGGTAATGAGAACGGCGCTCTGTTGTCCTTGAGCGGCCCTGCGAACCCTTACCAGAATTCCCGTGGAGGAGTAATCCTCTGAAGCCGGAAGAGCCTGAAGGGGGTAGACCGCCCCGTAGCCGAAGCGGGCCTCGAAACCCGCACCGACCATTCGCACCCCATCCCTGTCGGTTTCCAGCCGCGCCAAGAGCGAGTACCGGGCGGTGTCCAGCCCGAAGCCGCTGAGATCAAAATGGGCCTGGGGAGGAGGTAAGGGCTGGGTGGAGAGAACGGCACACCGGTGGGTGTCGTCTCCGCATGCCTCCGAGGAGGGGAGGGCCCAGCCGGTAGTCCGGGGGCGTCGTACGAATCGGACCGCCACGGGTGCAGCCACCCGCGAGACGCCCGGGACCCGCTCAAGGGAGAAGGCCCAGGTCTTTCCACGGGAGCTGACCCAAATCGTGTCACCTTCCGCTACGAGGGGCGGATCCTCCGGGCCCAGAGATTCTCCGGCTGTCCGGGAAACCAAGCGGTATTCCGGGAAAGCCACCCGGATTCGACCGAAGAACCGCCCCGGCCGGGTCCTGGTGAGAATGAGATCCTGAGCGATGCTTCGGTCCGGAAGGGAGTCCCATTCCAGATCCGAGAGGGCTATCCCCTGGGACAGGCGACGGGATAGGC
>JBDHMC010000108.1:0-7594 GCA_039656355.1 Gemmatimonadota bacterium
TCTCAGGGACCTGCACCGGGGCCGGTACACCGGGCAAAACATGGTGGTAGCGGCGGCCGGCCAGGTGACACACGCTGAGGTCGTGGCGCAGGTTGAAGATCTCTTTGGCGCCCTCCCCGCGGGGACTGAAACTCCTGCTATCCCAGGTAAACCCCCGAAATCCCGGCCTTGGAGTAGAACGACTGGAAGGTGAATACCGAGTAGACCAGACCCAACTCTTCCCTGATTCGCTGGAACAGACGGGAACTCATCCCTCCTCCCAGTGCTGAGGAGAGGAGAGCAAGAGGAAAGCGCCTTGAATCGGAGTGCCCGGGAATGGCTCCTCCAAAGACCAGGTGAGCCTGGGAAGAAGAGCGGTCCACCAGCTCCTCCCCCACGACCCTGGGGGGAAGATCCGGGATAGCAGGAGTTTCAGTCCCCGCGGGAAGGGCGCCAAAGAGATCTTCAACCTGCGCCACGACCTCAGCGTGTGTCACCTGGCCGGCCGCCGCTACCACCATGTTTTGCCCGGTGTACCGGCCCCGGTGCAGGTCCCTGAGAGGTCCCTGAGAGCTTGGCCGGGCATCCCTTCCACGGTCTCGCGACTGCCGAGAATACTGTTCCCATAGGGGTGCCCAGCCCAGAGTTGTTCCCCGTGGAGGTCGAACACGAGGTCGTCGGGAGTGTCCTGCACCGTGGCGATCTCTTCCAGAACCACCTCCCGCTCCAGCTCCAGGTCCTGGTCCCGGAGGAGGGGATCCAGAACCAGATCCGCCAGAACCTCAAGGCCCAGGGGGAGGTGCTCATCAAGGACGCGAGCCTGAAAACTGGTGTGCTCCCTGGAGGTGTAGGCGTCCAGGGAGCCTCCGAGGCTCTCCAGGGCAAGGGCGATCTCCCGTGCCGTCCGTTTCTCGGTACCCTTGAAGACGAGGTGCTCCAAGAGATGGCTGACCCCCATGAGTTCCACGGATTCATGGGCCGACCCCTGCCGAACCCATACCCCAATGGCAGCGGAGCGGACCCCTGGGATCCGCTCCGTCAGTACCTGTACCCCGTTTGACAACAAGGTCTGGGACATCTCCCCCGTGAGGGAGGTGACCCTGGAGTCCGGGGCCTGTCCCCTATTCGCCAGTTGACCCTCCTTCGGCCTCCTCCGCCAGAGCTGCTTTCCGGGACAGTTTCAGCCGACCCCGTTCGTCTATGGCCATAAGCTTCACACGAGTGATGTCGCCCTTCTTCAGGACGTCCTCTGTCTTCTCCGTCCGGCCTTCTTGGAGTTCAGAGATGTGGCAGAGGCCTTCCGTTCCAGGCATGATCTCGATGAATGCGCCGAAAGTTGTGACGTTCTTCACTGGCCCCTCGTAGATACGCCCGACCTCGGGCTCCTGGACGATGGCCTCGACCATCTCCCTGGCCCGCGCCCCGGCCTCTCCAGAGACGGCGGCGATCTTCACCAACCCGGAATCATCGATATCGATGGTGGCTCCTGATTCGTCCTGGATGGCCCGAATCGTCTTGCCCTTGGGTCCAATGATTTCCCCGATCTTCTCGGGGTTGATCTGGATGGACACGATCCTTGGAGCGTGCTCGGACAGGTCGTCCATGGGTTTCCCAAGGGTTTGATCCATGATATCCAGGATATGGATCCGGCCCTTGTTGGCGCGCTCCAGAGCCTCCTGGAGGATCTCGTGGGTCAACCCTTGGATCTTGATGTCCATTTGAATAGCCGTGATTCCCTTCCGGGTTCCGGCCACCTTGAAGTCCATATCCCCAAGGGCATCCTCCAGTCCGAGGATGTCCGTAAGAATCGCGACTCGATCGTCCTCTTTGATGAGACCCATGGCCACACCTGCGCAGGAGGCCTGGGTGGGAACACCCGCCGCCATGAGGGCCAGGGATGCACCACATACTGAAGCCATGGAGGAGGATCCGTTGGATTCCAGAACGTCTGAAACCAACCGAATCGTATAGGGGAAGTCGTCGTAGGCCGGCAACAAGGGCTGAATGGCCTTTTCCGCCAGAGCGCCATGGCCCTGCTCCCGCCGATTCGTTCCCCGGTACGGTTTGGCCTCACCGGTGGCAAAGGGCGGGAAGTTGTAATGGAGCATGAACGACTTGGTAATCTCTTCGCTGGAATCGATAGAGTCGATTCTCTGCTCGTCCCTAGATGTGCCAAGGGTGGTCACGGCCAAAGCCTGGGTTTGGCCACGGGTGAAGAGGGCCGAGCCATGGGTGCGGGGCAGGATTCCTACCTCACAGGTGATGGGACGAATCTCATCCACCTTTCGGCCATCGGCCCGCTCACCCTTGGAGAGAATCCGCTCACGCATCGTCTTCTTTTCGATGCCCCGGAGAATCTCCTTTATATCCCCTTGGTCCTCGCCGTATTTCTCGTCCTCCTCCACCAACTGCGTCAGGATGTCCTCTTTGATGGCGGCCAGGGCCTGGGTCCGTTCCTGTTTCTCAGCCAACTGAAGAGCCTCCGCCACCCTGCTGTTGGCGAGTTTCTGAACCGTTTCCTTCAGCTCCTCAGACGGAAGGACCGGGGTCCACTCCATCTCCGGAACCGACTCATCGGAAAGGAATGCCTTCTGGATCTCGATGAGCTCCCTGATTCCCTTGTGGGCGACTTCCAGCCCCTCGATGATATCTGCTTCTGGAACTTCCACAGCCCCGCCCTCGACCATGAGGAGGGCGTCTTCCGTGCCAGCGACCACGATGTCCAGGTCGGAGTATTCCAACTGCTGGAAGGTCGGGTTCAGGACCCAATTCCCCTGAATTCTCCCAATCCGTACTCCGGCCAGGAGGGTACTGAAGGGAATGTTGGACATGTTCAGGGAGAGAGAGGCACCCATGATTCCCCAAACGTCTGCGTCGTTCTCCTGATCGGCGCTGAGGGGGAAACAGGCGACCTGTGTCTCGTGCATGTACCCGGCAGGGAACATGGGTCTGAGGGACCGATCGATGAGGCGGCAGGAGAGAATCTCCTTCTCTCCAGGCCGGCCTTCTCGTTTGAAGAACCCACCGGGTATCTTCCCGGCGGCATAGCTCTTTTCCCGATATTCCACCGTGAGGGGGAAGAAGGGGAGGTGTGTGGCGTGGTCTCGGGCGGTGGCCGCAATCAACATCACGGTCTCACCAAACTGAATCAGACACGAGCCTGCCGCCTGCCTGGCCATCCGGCCAGTCTCTACAGTGAGGGTCCTGCCTGCGAACTGTCTTTCAATCCTCTGGATCATCTTTTTTCTCTTCCGTTTCTCTTCGTTTCTCTAACGTCGTCTTCTCTTCTTCTATCGATTTATTCTTTGCATGCGGTCAGACCCTGAGCCCACAAATAACACGCGAAAAAGCCCGAGGGCAGGAATCTGCCTCGGTCTCTACGCTTGGGAGTTCAGGGGGGTTCATAATGAAAGCTCCAGCCTCCAGCATAGAAAAGAAGCGGCGACCACGGGATGCAGTCGCCGCTGTTTCCAATTCGCTAGTGACGGAGACCCAGATCCGCAATCAGCGCCCGATACCTTTCCAAGTCCGTCCGTTTCAGGTATTCGAGGTGGCGGCGCCGGCGTCCCACCATCTTCAGGAGGCCACGGCGGCTGTGGTGGTCTTTCTTGTGTTCATCGAAGTGGGTCCGAAGGTCATCGATTCGGGCCGTCAGGAGGGCAGCCTGAACAGCAGCGCTGCCACAATCCTCTTCGTGGAGTTGGAACTTCTTGATGATTTCTTCGCGGTCGATGGACATCTGGTTCGAGCCTCCGCAGGAGTCAATGCTGCAGGGGAAGCCCCTCCTCGCATATGTTTCGAATACCTTTTAGCCTGTAAACGTATCAAGAAGGAGCAGCGGTCTCAACCCCGTGTCTCCTTATTTCTGTCGTAGGCCAGGGCAGCCCTGGCAGCCTCCACATCGAACCTCAACTGCTCCACAAGAGCGGAGGCTGACGCGAAGGGTCGGACCTCTCGGAGGTGCCGGATGAACTCGACACGGACCTCCTCCCCGTAGATACCCTGATCAAAATCCAAAAGGTGCAACTCGATGGTGGGTCCGGAGCCGGTGAAGGTCGGCCGAGGACCGATGTGGATGGCCCCATCGAACACCCCCCGTTTGAGACAGCCACGAACGGCATACACCCCCGGTGGGGGGATCAGCTTTCCGTTCACCGGGACAAAAAGATTGGCCGTTGGGAACCCGAGCTTCCGGCCCCGGCCATCACCTCGGACCACCAACCCCCTGACGCAATAGGGGCGCCCGAGGCCTTCCCGAGCCCCCTCCACGTTTCCTTCCAGAAGGGCCTTCCGGATCCGAGTTGAAGACACCGCAGTCTCTCCGGCCCAGATGGGAGAGACAACGTCCACACCAAACCCCAACTCCTCACCGATGCACTGGAGGGTTTCAACATCCCCGGATCTCCCCTTCCCAAACCCGTGGTCGTATCCGATGACCAGCTCCTGGACGCCGAGACGCTCGACGAGGATCTCCTTTACGAAACGTTGGGGAGAGTAGGCTGCCAAGATGTGGTTGAAGGGAAGAAAGACGGCGTAATCCAAGCCGGTTTCGGCCAGGATTTCCTTTTTTTCAGCTGGGGTAGTGAGGAGTTGAGGGGCGCTGTCGGGCCGGACAATCTTCAGGGGATGGGGGTGAAACGTCACTAGAACGCTCCGCCTTCCAGACTCCCGAGCTCGCCGGCGAATCTCCTGGAGGACTGCCCAGTGCCCTCGATGGACTCCGTCGAAAGTCCCCACCGTAATGACGGTTCCACGCCCGTCGTCCGGCAACCCCAGGGGCAGGGTAGGATCAATAGCGTAATCAACCATTCTCTTGGAGCCTGTCCGGGAAGTGGGGCTCGGCGGAGCTCAGTACCTTCCGCGGTCGAAGTTGGTCACCCTCCCTGGCCGCCATAGCCAGCAGATCTCCGTCCAGAAGGACGCGGACCGGGGTTTCCAGAGGGATCTCAGTCCGAGGAACGGGAAGGAATTGACCCTGACGAATCCGAGCCGCCTCTTCCGGGCCTACCTCTAAGGAGGGGAGATGGGCCAGGGCGAGGGCAGGCGGGATAAGGTTGGCCCGGATCTTCTCGAGGTCACCCAAGGAATCGAGAGAACGAGCCGACGGAGCTACGAACGGACCGATGGCGGTGCGCCGAAGGGCAGAGAGATGCCCTCCCACCTTCAGGGACCGGCCCAGGTCCCGTGCAAGGGCCCTAATGTACGTCCCCGAGGAACAGCGCACCCTCAGGAGAACCCGAGGAAGATCCAATTCCTGGACCTCCAATTCGTAGACTTCAACTTCCGCTGGCTCCAACTCCACTTCCTCACCTCTCCGGACCCGCCGGTGAGCGGCCTCCCCCTGAATCTTCTTGGCGGAATATGCAGGAGGTCTTTGAGAAATCTTCCCCCTCAGGCCAGCCAGGGCCGCTTCCAGAGTATCCACACCCACTTCCTTCCAACTCGAAGCCTCCGAGACGATCTCTCCGTCCCTGTCGTGGGTTGTGGTCTCGATACCCAGGTGGACGGTGGCTTCATACTCCTTGTCCATGCCGAGGAAGTATTCGGAAAGGCGGGTCGCCGATCCTAGGAGGACCAAAAGAAGCCCCGAAGCAAAGGGATCGAGCGTTCCGGCGTGACCAACTCTGCGAATCTGGGCAGCCTTCCGGACATGGTCCACCACATCATGTGACGTTGGGCCTTCAGGCTTGTCCACCAAAAGAATCCCCAAGGGGGTCTTCACTCTTCCGCCTCCCCGCTTCCGACGGCCTCATCCGTGTCCGCAAGATCGATGGTCACTTCCTCGGCTTCCATCCCACCCTCCGGAAGGACCTCTTTCAGGACCTCCTCGATTCGTATGGCAGAATCCAGGGTGGTATCGTGGATGAACCGGATCTCGGGAATTCGTCTTATCCGAAGGACCTTCCCTAGCTCTCTTCGGATGAAGGACGCTGCCGCCTCCAAGCCCTTCATGGTTTCCTCTACCGGCAGGCTATCGTCCAGTGGACGGATAAAAACCCGGGCCAGCCAGAGGTCCTTTGTGACCCGGGCCTGAGTAATGAGGACCCGCCCCACACGAGGATCTCTCACCTTCTGGGCCAGGATTTGGGAGATCTCTCTCTTGAACTGCTCGTTCAGGCGGGCGTGTCTATGATCCGTCATGGGCGTGTTCTCGCTGAGGAGCTATCAGGCGTCGTCATCGGAAGGAGCGTTCCATATGCAAAATGATGGCCCGACCGTCCCGCTCAACGAATCTGTCCAGGGTATCCAGGATGGAGTCGGCTTGGCCCCGGTCGGTGGTGACGACTGCTGCGGTGAGTTCAGCCCGAGTCCACACATCATGGTGAAGAGTCTCGGCCACCGAGACACGAAAGCGGTGTTGAAGGCGCTCCTTCAACGACTTTACCACCCTTCGCTTCTCTTTGAGAGATCTGCACTCTGGAAGGGAGAGGTCCCAGGACCCGACGCCGATTACCATTCTGGCCTACTCCAGGAACGGGTACCGTGCTAGGAACCGGCCCGCTTATGCACTCAATCTCGCCGGCAGGATCCCCAGGGTTCTCGGCTCTTAGCGCCGTCCCGCCGCGGATTCGGCAAGCGTCCTGGCCACTTCCTCGACCTGGTAGCATTCGATAACATCCCCAACCTTCACATCGTTGAAGTTGGCGATGCCGATACCGCACTCGAAGCTTTCCCGGACCTCTTTCACGTCGTCTTTGAACCGCTTGAGAGAGCCGAACTCCCCGTCGTAGACCACGATGCCGTCCCGAATCAGGCGGGCCTTGGATTTCCTATCGATGACGCCCTCGGTCACATAGGAACCCGCAATGGTCCCCAACTTCTTTATCTTGAAGGTCTCCCTGACCTCGGCGGACCCTATGATATTCTCCCGACGCTCCGGAGCCAACATTCCCTCCAGGGCAGCCTTGATCTGATCCACCGCTTCGTAAATGACGTCGAAGAAATGGATGTCCACCCCCTCGCGCTCCGCGAGGTTCCGGGCATTGGCGTCAGGACGAACTCGGAACCCCATGATGACCGCTCCCGCGGGACCAGCCAGAATAACATCCGACTCGTTGATGGCACCCACAGACCGTTGGATGATCTCCACCTTCACCTCTTCGGTGCCCAAAGCCTCCAGCGCGTCGGAAAGAGCCTGGACTGAGCCGTCAACATCTCCCCTGATGATGAGGGGAAGAGTGCTCACCTGTCCGGTAGCCAGCAGTTGGGAGAAATCCCCGAGCTTGAAGCCCCGTTCCTTGATGCGGAGCTGTTTCTCCCGCTCCAACCGCTGACGGTTGCCTGCGATCTCAGCTGCTTTGTCCGCCGACCTGACGGAAAAGGCCTCACCTGCCTGAGGCACGCCGGCCGCACCCAAGACCTGAACGGGGATTCCTGGACCGGCTTCCTCCACAGGCTTTCCTCGCTCGTCCAACATGGCCCGGACCCGGCCGTCGTACATTCCGCAGATGAACGGGTCTCCCACCCGCAGGGTCCCGTTCTGCACGAGAACCGTGATGACAGGGCCCTTCCCTACATCGAGCTTGGACTCGATGACTGCCCCCTGAGCTTCCCGATCGGGATTGGCCTTCAGTTCGAGCATATCCGCCTGGAGAAGAACCTTTTCGAGCAGGTC
>JBDHMC010000109.1:0-7156 GCA_039656355.1 Gemmatimonadota bacterium
GAAGCCTCTCGTTACATCATTGAGGAGCTCAAACAGCGCCTCCCCATCTGGAAGCGGGAGCACTATGTGGACGGGGATTCGGATTGGGTTGGAAGCAACACGACGCCGAAGGTCGAGGACCGGAAGCCGGATGGGTCCCGGGACGTTGGGAGTGCGGAATGAATGAGGGCGTGCCTGTGAGAGCAGGGGCCATGGTGGACGGGTTCGGTCGTAGGGTCGAGTACCTCCGAATCTCCGTTACCGACAAATGCAACCTCCGGTGCGTCTATTGTATGCCGGAGGAGGGGCTTCCCTGGCTACGCAAGGATGAGCTCCTCAGCTACGAAGAGATCCAAACCATAGTGAAGGTCATGGCCCCCATGGGCCTCCGGCGGGTTCGTCTTACGGGGGGGGAGCCTCTGGTTCGGAAGGACCTCCCGCACCTGGTAGACCTCATCGCCTCAGTGCCGGGAATCATGGATCTGGCCATCTCCACGAATGGAGTGCTCCTCCAAGATCTGGCCGGCCCTCTGAAAGAGGCGGGGGCCACCCGGGTGAACATCTCGCTGGATTCTTTTCGAGAGGATCGTGTGGACGCCCTCGCTCGGAGAGCTGGAACCCTCCAGAAAGTCCTTTCCGGCCTGGAAGCCGCAGAACGGGAGGGCTTGACCCCGATTAAGCTCAACGTGGTCCTGATAAAAGGAAAGAACGACGACGAGATCGTCGACTTTGCCGAGGCCATCCGGACCCGCCCCTGGCACGTTCGGTTTATCGAGATCATGCCCACCACATCCAACCTGGAAATCAGCGCCGACGAGTTCTTTTCCTGCCAGGAAGCTCTGGTTCGACTCCGGGAGCTCGGTGAACTACATCCCGTTTCCGGGCCCGAGGGGAACGGACCAGCCACCTACTATCAGTATCCGGGAGCCCCGGGTACGGTAGGGGTAATTACACCAATGAGTCACAACTTCTGTGACGACTGCAATCGTCTCCGCCTCACCGCCGACGGATACCTACGCCCCTGCCTCTTCGGGGAGATCCAAACCAACCTCCGAGATCCGCTGAGAGCCGGACAAAATCTCGTCCCTCTCATCGAAAATACCTTACGAATCAAGCCTGAACGACACGATCTGGTTCAGGGGAGCGATGCAGGGTCTGGCGGCCTTATCGCCCTCTCCCAAACGGGCGGCTGAGCCCCGGCACCGGGGCTGGGTGACTTTTTTCACGCAATCGTTTGACCCTCCGTTGACACCCCCACGAGGCCCCGGTAGCTTCTCGCGAGAGTACCTGTGTTTATTCCATTCCTCGGACTGTGGGGAACGTTATGGTTAACAAGATTACGGTAATCGGTGGTGGCCACGTCGGAGAGTCCTGCTCGTTGTTGGCGAGTCAGCAGGAACTGGCCAAAGAAGTCATTCTTCTCGACATCCTCGAAGGCGTTCCCATTGGGAAGGGCCTGGACCAGTGGGAGGCCGCTCCGGTTCTGGGTTTCGACACCCGTGTGAGGGGTACGAACGATTGGGCCGACACCACCGGCACGGACATCTTTATCTTGACCGCTGGTGTGGCGCGGAAGCCCGGCATGGACCGTGAGGACCTGCTGAAGATCAATGCCGGGATCGTGAAGTCCTGCGCCGAGAACATGAAGAAGTATGCGCCCGACTCCATCATCATCGTGGTCTCCAACCCCCTCGACGTCATGGCCTATGTGGCGTTCAAAAACTCAGGGTTCCCGAGGGAGCGCGTATTCGGCATGGCCGGTATCCTCGATACGGCCCGCTTCCGTTCTTTCCTGGCCCTCGAGATGGACGTGAGCGTGGAGGACATCCAAGCTCTGGTGTTGGGTGGCCACGGCGACAGCATGGTGCCCCTGGTGAGCTATGCCTCCGTCAGCGGCATCCCCCTCACCTTCTTCCTGGACAAAGAGACGCTGGATCCCATCATCACCCGCACCCGGAAGGGCGGGGGAGAGATCGTGGGATACCTGAAGACGGGGAGCGCCTACTATGCGCCGGCGGCTGGAGCTGTCCAGATGGCCGAGGCCATCGTCAAGGACAAAAAGCGGATCTTCCCCTGCTCCTGCTACCTCCAGGGCGAGTATGGCCAGGAAGGGCTCTTCATCGGCGTGCCCTGCAAGCTAGGTAAGGGCGGTATGGAGGGAATCATTGAAGTTCCCCTCTCCGACGACGAGGCCGCGGCGCTGGACAGCAGCATGAGTGCCGTCAAGAAAACCATGGAAGAGCTCGCCAATCTGGACTACTAGGAGGCTCGCCCCCGCTGGGGGCTCCGGCCTTCAGGCCAACAAGTGGGGTGGCTTCGGTAGTGCCGGAGCCACCCCCCCTCCAAGATTACCTGAGCACCGGGAGATACGATGCGTCGGGTCATAAGTCTCTACCGCACGTCGGTGGGGAAGAAATTCTTCATGGCCGTGTCGGGTGCGATCCTCATTGGATTCCTCGTCGCCCACATGATCGGGAACCTGAAGATGTACATGGGGCCCGAGTCTTTTAATCACTACGCAGAGTTCCTGAGGGAGGTGGGTTACCCCATTCTCCCCCATATGGCGGGTCTCTGGATCTTCAGGGTGATCCTGCTGGGCTGCGTTGGCCTTCATATGCTTTCGGCCTGGCAGGTGTACACCCAGAGCCGGTATGCGCGCGGGAGCAAGTACACGAAAGAGGAGTCCCTCTCCTTCGCCTATGCCTCCCGGACCATGAGGTGGGGCGGGGTGATCATTGGCACTTTCGTGGTCTACCACATTCTCCACTTCACCATCGGAGCTCAGTGGGCTCTTGCTGAGTTCGTTCACGGGGAGGCCTACCAGAACGTGGTTTACGGTTTCCAGAACCCTCTGGTGGCCGGCTTCTATATCCTGGCTCTGGTGATGGTGACGTTTCACGTCTACCACGGATTGTGGAGTGCTTTCCAAACCGTGGGTGCGAATCATCCGAAATACAATCCGTTCCGGAGGCCTCTGGCCCTGGTTCTGGCTCTCCTGCTCTTCGTCGGGTTCATGACGGTCCCGGTGGGAGTAATGGCGGGAGTCCTGACGATCTGAGGCTCCGCCTCGGGAGCCCTTCGAATACGAGTGGAGGAAGCTGGGCATATGGAGCTCAACGCAAAGATTCCATCCGGCCCCATCGATCAGCACTGGACCAAGCACCAGTTCGAGATGAAGCTGGTGAATCCCGCAAACAAGCGGAAATACAACGTCATAGTGGTGGGGTCAGGGTTGGCTGGGGCAGGGGCCGCAGCCACCATGGGCGAGCTGGGCTACAACGTACGGGTGTACACCTACAACGATTCGGCTCGGAGAGCCCACTCCATCGCCGCCCAAGGGGGGATCAACGCGGCGAAGAACTACCAGAATGACGGCGACAGCATCTTCCGTCTCTTCTATGACACGGTGAAGGGCGGCGACTTCCGGTCCCGGGAGTCCAACGTGTACCGCCTCGCCGAAGTCAGCCTGAATATCATCGACCAGTCGGTGGCCCAGGGTGTGCCTTTTGCCCGCGAATATGGCGGCCTTTTAGGGAACCGCTCCTTCGGTGGCGCCCAGGTCTCGCGTACCTTCTATGCCCGGGGCCAAACCGGCCAGCAACTTCTTCTCGGGTGCTATCAGGCACTTCAGAAACAGGTACATGCCGGGAACGTTAAAGTGTTTTCCCGTCATGAGATGATGGAAGTCGTAGTGGTGGATGGCGTGGCGAAGGGTGTGGTGGTTCGGGATCTGGTGAGCGGGCGCATCTGGTCTGACGTAGCCGATGCGGTGGTTTTGGCTACGGGCGGTTATTCCAACGTCTTCTACCTCTCCACGAACGCCAAGGGGTGTAATGTCACCGCGGCTTGGCGGGCTCACCGGAAAGGTGCAGGGTTCGCCAACCCCTGCTACACCCAGATCCACCCCACCTGCATCCCGCCGGCGGGGGAGGATCAGTCCAAGCTCACCCTCATGAGCGAGTCCCTTCGAAACGACGGGCGGATCTGGGTTCCGGCCAAGGCTGGAGACGACCGACCCGCCGGGGACATTTCAGAGAAAGAGCGGGACTACTACCTGGAGCGCTTCTATCCCTCCTTTGGGAACCTGAGCCCCCGGGATATCTCTTCTCGACGGGCCAAGGAGATGGTGGACACCGGCCACGGCGTCGGAGAGATGAAGAACGGGGTCTACCTGGACTTCAAGGACGCCCTCGCCCGGCTGGGCGAGGATACCATCAGGGAGCGGTACGGAAACCTCTTCAGCATGTACGAGAAAATCACGGGTGAGGACCCGTACAAGGTGCCGATGCGAATCTACCCGGCTCCCCACTACACTATGGGCGGCCTCTGGGTGGACTACAATCTCCAGACCACGGTGCCCGGTCTCTTTGCAGCCGGTGAGGCCAACTTCTCCGATCACGGTGCCAACCGCCTGGGGGCCAGCGCCCTCATGCAGGGGATGGCCGACGGGTATTTCGTGCTCCCCCTCACCATCGGCGATTGGTTGGCTAGGGTGAACCCGGGGGACACCTCCACGGATCACGCTGCCTGCAAGGACGCTGAGCGGGCCGTAAAGGAGAAGATGGATAGCCTTCTGGCGGTGGGTGGAAAGACCTCTGTGGATTCCTTCCATCGGAGGCTCGGGAAGGTCATGTGGGACAACTGCGGAATGTCTCGGGACGCCGAGGGCCTTAAGGGTGCTATCGAAGAGATCAAAGTGCTTCGAGACGAGTTCTGGCAGGACGTTCGGGTCCTGGGGAATGGTGAATCTTTCAACCAATCCCTGGAGAAAGCGGGACGGGTGGCCGACTTCATGGAATTCGCCGAGGCCATGTGTTATGACGCCCTGACACGGGACGAGTCCTGCGGTGCCCACCTGCGGGTAGAACACACTGACGAGGAGGGTGAGGCAAAGAGGGACGATGAAAACTTCGCCTTCTCATCGGTTTGGGAGTTCAAGGGTGTTGGAGAGGAACCGGCCCTGCACAAGGAGCCGCTGACCTTCGAAAACGTGCCCCTCTCCACGAGGAGCTACAAATAATGGATCTCACACTTCACGTATGGCGCCAGACCGGGCCCACCGACAAAGGTCGGTTTGAAACCCTCCCGGCCAAGGGCATAAGTGAGCACATGTCCTTCCTGGAGATGCTCGATCTGGTGAATGAACAGCTCATCGAGGCGGGTACTGAACCCATCGCCTTCGACCATGACTGCCGGGAGGGTATCTGCGGCACGTGCGGACTCATGATCAACGGCGTGCCCCACGGGCCTCTGAGCCTCACCACGGCCTGCCAGATCCACATGCGGCACCTGAAAGGGGCTACTGACATTTGGGTCGAACCCTGGAGGGCCACGGCCTTTCCGGTCATCAAGGATCTGGTGGTGGACCGAACCGCCATGGACCGAATCATCGAGGCCGGGGGGTATGTCTCGGTCCGGACTGGAAGTGCCCAGGACGCCAACGCCACCCCTATCAAGAAAATTGATGCGGACATGGCAATGGACGCCGCCATTTGCATCGGGTGCGGGGCCTGTGTGGCAGCCTGTCCCAATGCATCCGCCATGCTCTTCATGTCGGCGAAGGTGGGCCACCTTGGGTTCCTGCCTCAGGGCCAGCCCGAGCGGTACGAGAGGGTCCTGAACATGGTGCACGTGCACGATGAAGAGGGATTCGGGAACTGTACCAACCACGGGGCGTGCCAGAACGCATGCCCCAAAGGGATCAGCGTGGATTTCATCGCCCGCCTCAATCGGGATCTGGTGAAGGCCACCCTGACCCACAAACCCTACGAGATCACGGCGGTATAGGCCGCCAGGACCTGGTGTCCCGCTCGAAGGGGTTACATCTGCGTCGGGGTTGAAGCAGGTTTTGGAGGGGTCGGCTTCCTTGCGAGGCCGGCCCTTCGCCGCTGCACCCCGACATATAGAGTGTCATGGAGTTCGATTCGAGGTTTTCGGATCATACAGATTGGGAGGTTTCGAATGAGGAATTGGAAGCATTGGGTTGGCGGGATGGCCCTTTTGGCCATGGTAGGGTGCGGGGGGGAAGAGGCCGACACGGCGGGGGAGGCGGAACCCACACCCGCTGCGCCTGAGATGGCTCCCGAAGTCGACCTCGGAGCCATGACCCAGACCGCCACGGGCCTCAATCTTCTGGACCTGGTGGTGGGGGTGGGGGAGGAGGCCGTGCCGGGGAAGACAGTCACGGTGCACTATACTGGGTGGTTTCTGGACGGCGAGAAGTTCGACTCCAGTTTGGATGGGGGTGAGACCTTCCAATTTGAACTGGGAGCCGGCGGTGTCATCGCGGGGTGGGATCAGGGGGTAGCCGGGATGCGGATCGGTGGGAAACGCCGGTTGGTGATCCCACCGGAGTTGGCCTACGGCGCAGCCGGAAGATCCAGCATTCCACCCAACTCCACCCTGGTCTTCGATGTGGAACTCTTTGGCGTAGGGGAGGGGTAAGGGTTAAGCCTCACAAAGACCTCATCCACCGGAGGGAGAGATCCATTGAAGCATTCTACTACCCTGTTCCTGGCCCTGGTGTTGTCGCTGGCACCGGCTGGATGCGGCGACGACTCAACCGGTCCCAAGGACCCCACCGACCTGAATTTCGCCGCGTCTCTGGGCGTGAACCTGGCCGAGATGACCAAGACTGCCTCAGGCGTTTACTACAAGGACTTGGTAGTCGGGCAGGGAGCTGAGGCGGCACCAGGGGAGGAAGTGACGGTCCACTACACGGGCTGGCTTCACGACGGCACCAAGTTTGACTCCAGTGTGGATAGGGGTCAACCCGCCACCTTCACCCTCGACAATAATGTGATCCCTGGTTGGCAGGAGGGTGTCCCGGGGATGAGAGTTGGGGGAAAGCGGAAGCTGGTGATCCCGTCGGATTTGGCCTATGGCGCCACTGGGAGGCCCGGGATTCCACCCCATGCCACGCTGGTATTCGACGTCGAGCTGCTGGCCATCGTGGTGGGCTGACCGAATCGGACGGCCAGACCCCAGGGCGGGGGCCACACCATGCTCCGCGACAAAAAAAGGGAGGATCTATAGGGGTCCTCCTTTCCTTTACCTAGCTCGCGTGGAAAGGCTCGATCATTCCTTCCTCTTCCGCCATGCGGCGGATCCATCGGTCGTTCTTAATGCTCATGAATTCAACAGGTTTAGGGTCGCAGACCGGTCGCTCGAGGAGGCA
>JBDHMC010000110.1:0-7103 GCA_039656355.1 Gemmatimonadota bacterium
CAGGTTCAGGTCGCAGACGGTAATATCAGCAAGTTTGCCGGCCTCGAGGGATCCACGGACATCGTCTTCGAATGCGGCGAAGGCGTTGTTGATCGTGTAGGCCTTCAGAGCCTCGTGGACCGAGATCTTCTGTTCCGGGAACCAGCCTCCCTCAGGTGTGTGGTTGAGAGTTGTGCGGTTGACGGCGGCATGAATCAGGTATTTCGGGTGCATGTGGTATTCGGCGGCCGATGTGCCCGGCCAATCTGATCCGAAGGAGAGCATGGTCCCGAACTCCAGCATGGAGGCGAAGGCATAGGCGCCCTTGCTCCGTTCATGTCCGATCCTCTCCTCCATCCACCTCATGTCATCGGAGATGTGATAGGGGTTCACCTCGGCGATTACCCCCAGTTCTTGGAAGCGTGGAAAGTCCTGGGGTCGGACCACCTGGTTGTGAATGACCCGGAAGCCGGTGAGGTCCACCCCCTCGTTGCTCAAGCGCTCGTACATATCCAGCATCAGTGCCACGCCTTTGGTCCCGATGGCGTGGACGTTCGGTACAAAACCGGCTTCGATGCCTGCATGGATAAGAGTGTACATCTCCTCCATGTCTTCCACCTGCATCTGGGGATCCTCGCTCGTGTGGCGCCGGTAGTGGCCGTAGTTGTCGGGTTGGTCGTCATAGGGTTCGAAGAAGAGGGCGCCATAGGTGCCCATGATTCCGTCGATGTACCCCTTCAGGGCCCCATAGCGAAGGAAGGGATCGGCTTCCTTGGTGGTTGGGTGGAGGCCCATGGTGAGGCCTGAGTCCCCGAGGTCGGCGCCGCGGGAGAGGTCTGGGCGCAGCCAGACGCGGGCCGTGAGTTCCCCATTCTCTTGTAACTCTACAAACCGCGCCGTTTGGTCTGGCCTGGCGATATCGTGGATTTCAACGATACCGGCCTCCCGAAGGGCTTTCAGAGCGGCCCGATTCTCATTGAGGAGCCGTTCGTGGGACTTGGGCGCTTGGACATCTCGGATTCTGCCGAGAGCCTCGGAACCCCGGTAGATGAGCCCCGTGGGGACTCCCTCGTCGTTGAGCTTCATCCCGTCGACGGGTGCGTCTTCCAGGCCGGCGGCCTGCAAGGCGGCGGTATTGGCCAGGTACAGTTGGCTGTCAAAAGAGTTCAGCAGGCAAGGATTCGCTGCCGTGATCTCGTCGATGACCCAACGGTCCGGCTCCCAACGGGAGTCGCTCTTCTCATCAGCAGCCTCGGCTCCCAGGGACCACTCCTCGTAGGCTCCCCAGAGCCCCCCGGTCAGCCACTCGCCATCCTCCTGGATCGCCACCACCCGCGCCATCTCCGCCACCAGGCCGTCGTTGTCAGACACCGCCATGAGGTTGGCGTCGTTGATGAGGCCGCCAGCACCATTGAAATGCACGTGGCCGTCGATGAATCCGGGAACGACAAACTTGCCGTCCAGATCGATCACCTCGGTGTCGGGTCCTATGTATGCATCGGCCTCGGAGTCGTCATCCAGGACCGCGGTTATTGTGTTCCCCGTAACTACCACTGCAGAGGCCCAGGGGTGGTCCTCCTCCATGGTATAGACATCGCCGTTCAGCAAGATCAGGTCGGCAGGATTGTCGGAAACGTACTCAGGGCCGCAGGAAGCGACTCCAAGCAGGGCAGCACCGGCCAGCAGCCTTAAAGGGGACCTCCGCATGACTGGACTCCTATCGCATTGGAAACGTCGAGAAGCTCACCTGGGGTCACCACCGCTAGGCATAATGATGATGTGTTTGAGGAATGGGCAAGCTTCAGTGGCCTCCCCGTTGCCAGGCCCACCCCCTGAGCCCCACACTTCCCGGAACCTGATAGTCCGGCGACCTGAGTAAAACGCTCGGAGTCCGACGGAAAACCCGAGAGACTAGACCGAGGAGGGTTGGATGAATTCCCTGAGATACCGCCCCCGAACCCCACGTTTCGGGGTGTTCTCCATATCCCTCTTGGTTATCGCAGTCAGCGCCTGCTCCCCCGCGGCGGAGGACGAGTGGATCTCCCTCTTCAATGGAGAGGACCTTTCGGGTTGGACGGTCAAGATCACCGGCAATGATCTCGGGGAGGACCCGTGGGGGACGTTCCGCGTTGAAGATGGACTCCTGACGGTGGGCTACGAGAACTACGACGGTTTCCAGGACCGATTCGGGCACATTTTCTATCAGGAGCCCTTCTCCCACTATCAACTCCGTGTGGAATATCGTTTTATCGGTTCGCAAATCCCCGGTGCGCCGGAGTGGGCCTTCAAGAACAACGGGGTGATGTTCCACTCCCAAAGCCCTGAATCCATGCTGAAAGACCAGAGATTCCCTCTCTCAGTGGAGGCTCAGCTCCTAGGCGGGAACGGGACCGAGGAGCGGCCGAATGCCAATGTCTGCACCCCCGGCACTCATATCGAGATCGATGGAGTCAGGGTGGAGACACACTGCATTTCTGCGGCCGCCCCCACGTTCCACGGGGAGGAGTGGGTGACATTCGATCTTCTCGTCCTGGGTGATTCCCTCATCGCGCACGTCCTGGATGGCGATACGGTTCTGGCGTATTCCCGGCCCGTTGTCGGTGGAGCCTCCGTGGATGAGTTCGGGGAGCCTGCGACGGAAGATGGCCGCCCTTTGACCGAGGGCTACATCGCGCTGCAGAGTGAAAGCCACCCCATCCAGTTTCGGCAGATCCTCATCAAGCCCCTATCCGCACGTCACCGATGATCAACCCGCTTTCCCTCTCATGGTGCGGGCCGAGGTGGATGGGACTAACATCGACGGCACCGGCCCCGTCTTTCACGGTGGACCGGCCTCCGACCGACAAGGAGGAAGGATGTATGTGAACCGTAGGAAGTTCCTTGAAAACAGTGGCATCACTCTGGCCGCCGCCTCGGTGGCTCCCCTCAGCGGCCTGGCTGCGTGTTCTCCGGCCTCCCCTCCTCTCGCTCAGCGCGGACGTACGCCGGGGATCGGGATCTGTGATTGGAACCTGGGCCCGATGTGCGACCCGGAGCAGATCCCAAAGGCCGCGGACGCCCATCTGACCGGAATTCAGGTGAGTCTGGGGCGGGACCCGGACCAGGTTCTGTTAAGGGACCCCTCCGTCCGGGACCGATATGTGGAGCTGGGGCGGCAACACGGCGTCGCGTTCCATTCCATCGCCCTTGGAATGTTCAACACCTATCCCCTGGCTGAAGAACCCCGGTGCGCCGTCTGGCTCATCGATGCCATCGACACTGCCGTGGCCCTGGGAGCGAGCAACGTCCTGATGGCTTTTTTCGGGAACGGGGATCTGCGTGGCAGGGATCAGGCCGGTGAGTTCATCAACGAGTCGGAGAGTGGTTTCGCCTCCTTCCGGTTGGATGAACCGAAGGTAAGCAGTGTGGTCGACACGCTGATCCAGGTCATCCCCCGGGCCCGGGATGCGGGGGTGGCTTTGGGGCTGGAAAACACGCTCAGTGGGGCCCAGAACCTGGAGATCATCGACCGGGTAGGCGCCGAATGGCTGCAGGTCTACTATGATTTGGGCAACTCCACCGGCGACGGGTACGACGTACCTGCTGAGCTGCGGACCATCGGGACCGACCGCCTCTGTGAAGTCCACCTGAAGGACTGGAATACCCCTCTGTTGGGGAGCGAAGGGTGCATGGTGGATAACGGTGCGGCCGCCACAGCTCTGAATGAAATCGGCTACGACAAATGGCTGGTGTTGGAGACCAGCGGACGCCAGGAGCAGTTTCTGGAGGACACACGAGCGAACGTGGCATGGGCAAAGGAGACCTTCGGGGTCGAATAATCTCGGCCACCGCCAAATTTCTGCGCCGTCCCTTCCTGTGGGGTATGGGGGCAGGGATGTTTCTCCTCCTTCTGATACGTGGGGGAAACTCCCTAACCTCCAGCGACAGCTTCTGTGAATCATGTCACGTGCATCCCCAGGCCACGACGGCCTGGAAGCAGTCCACTCACTTCGCCACCAAGAGCGGCACCGTCGTCCACTGCGTGGAGTGTCATCTGCCTCCGGGCGGCCTGGCCTACGCCGCCCAGAAAACCCGCTTGGGAATCCAGGACACCTGGGGGAAGATTTTCAAGGACCCGGAGTCCTTCGACTGGGAGGACCGGTCCAGGCTCGAGCACGCACGAACGTACACCTTCCGGGAATCCTGCGTAGAGTGCCATCCGAACCTCTTTCCCATCCAACTAACCGATGAAGGGGAGGAAGCCCACCTTCATTACGAACGGCAGGCTGAAGAGCTCCGATGCCTCAACTGCCACCTTCATGTGGGTCACTTCGATCCCGATGCCACCGAAGAGATCGACTTTGGAATCGTGAAGGTGGCGGAAGTGGAGATCTATGATTCACCCGCCGTCGTAGAGGGCTTCTCCGACTATGCGGAGCGGATCCCAGGGACATCGGTGAGCTTCGATGTGGTGGCAATAGCGGGCGGCACCTTCCAGATGGGCAGCCCGGTTTCCGAGCCGTTCCGACAAGAGGCGGAAGGTCCGGCACACGAGGTCACCGTGAGCCCCTTCTGGATGGGGAGGGTCGAAGTCACCTGGAACGAGTTTGAAGCCTGGTATGGCGCCACCCGGGCTGAGGGCCGCACCGATACCCGAAGAGGGGAAGCCGGCCAGATGGGAGTCGACGCCATCACCGGGGCCACCCCACCCTACGTACCGCCGGACCAGGGATGGGGCAAAGGAGACAGACCGGCCATCACCATGACCCATTTCGCGGCCACCCAGTACACCCGCTGGCTTTCGGAGGTGACCGGCAAACGGTACCGCCTCCCCACCGAAGCTGAATGGGAGTTCGCCGCCCGGGGTGGAACCACCACTCCTTACTTTTTCGAGGGGAGCCCCCGGCAATACACCCAGCGGCGCATCCTCAACCGGATTTTCGGTGGGAACACGGATGTACTGGATCGCTACGCCGTTCACGCCGGCAATAGCGAGGCCCGCAGCCATCCGCCTACCGAAATGGAAGCCAACCCTTTCGGTTTGGTGAACATGGTGGGTAACGTGCGGGAGTTTTGTTTGGACTGGTACGAGGAAGACGCGTATCGGAGTCGGGCGGGAGAGGGTCCGGTGGTGGATCCCAGGGGCCCGGAGACCGGAACCGAGCATGTCGTACGAGGCGGCTCGTTCAGGAGCGACCCGGCGGAGCTGAGATCAGCGGCCCGCTCCCCCACTCGGACGGATGCGTGTCTCCTCACCGATCCCCAGATTCCCAAGAGTCTCTGGTGGTATTCGGATTGCGACGACATTGGATTCAGAGTTGTGCGTGAAGTGGAAGATTCTGAGCAAGCACCCATGGCATCGAACGGAGAAGGAGCCGAAAGATGAGCGAGAGGAAGACGGGACAGAGCAGGCGCGACTTCATCGAGACTCTCGGTGTGATTGGCGCTGCCGGGGCCGTTGGTGCGGTGGCTGCCGGCTGTAGCCAAAGAAACAGGGAGCTTTACCCCGACTATACCTACCCGCCCCTTCTGGAGCAGGCTCCGGACGGCCCCGTGCTGAAAGCGGGCCTCATCGGCTGTGGAGGGCGGGGTACAGGAGCGGCTCAACAGTTCCTGGAATCTGGACCGAATCTGGAAGTCATTGCACTGGCCGACTACTTCCAAGACCGGCTGGACAATTGCCGACGCACGCTCCTGGAGGAAAAGGGCGTCGCGATCCCGGACGAAAACTGCTTCCATGGGTTCGATGGCTACCTCCGGCTTCTCGAGACCGACGTGGATGTGGTGCTGATGGCCACCCCGCCCTTCTTCCGCCCCGAGCACTTCGAGGCGTGCGTGGAGGCCCGGAAGCACGTTTTCATGGAAAAACCGGTGGCAGTGGATCCGGTGGGTTGTCGGTCGGTGATGGCCTCGGCTCGCAAGGCTGACGGGGCCGGCCTGTGCGTAGTGACGGGCACCCAGCGACGCCACCAGTTCGACTACCTGGACACATTCCGCCAGGTTGCCGGTGGCGCCATCGGTGAGGTTGTGGGAGCAAACGTCTACTGGAACGGCCAGGTGCCGTGGTGGCGGGATCGCCAGTCCGACTGGACCGATATGGAGTACATGTTGCGGGACTGGGTGAACTGGACCTGGCTCTCAGGTGATCACATCGTTGAGCAGCATGTCCACAACCTGGATGTGGCCAATTGGTTCCTGGGCGACTCCCATCCCCAGAAGGCCGTTGGATTCGGTGGGAGGGCGCGCCGTCCTACCGGGGACCAGTTCGACAACTTCAGCATCGACTTCACGTATGAGGGCGAGATCCACGTACACAGCATGTGTCGCCAGATTGCAGGGTGCGCCAACAACGTGTCGGAGTTGGTCCGGGGCACGGCAGGATACACGAACTGTTTTGACACCATCTGGAACACCGACGGCTCCGGGCAATGGAGCCATGTCTATCCCAGGGATGCGGAAGAAGAACAGATCAACCCACGGCCCTATCTCCAGGAGCACATCGATCTTGTGACGGCTATCCGAACCAACCAGCCGGTCAACGAGGCCGAGAGGACCGCCATCTCCACGCTTACGGCGATCATGGGACGAATCTCCTGCTACACCTGCCAGGAGGTCACCTGGGACGAAATGATGGAATCGGATCTCAAGATCGGACCTGATCAGCTGACGCTGGGACCGTCCGATCTGATTCGTGCCGTCGTGCCGGTTCCCGGGAGGGCGTAGGAAGGGGGCGGCTTCCAGGGGGGTCGGGCGAGGAGTCGGTTGAAAACCTGAGGGGGTGGAACTCGAAACGTCCGGCGGAGTTGGCAGAATGAAGCTCACCCTGGATAAAAACCAGGAGAGAATCAAGCGGTACAGCCACATCAAACCGGCTCCCAGGGGATCTGTGCGGTGTTTTGCCCAATGCCCAGGACCCTTGCACACGTGCACACTGAAGAAGGGCCACTCCGGACCTCATGTCAGCCACGGACGGTTTAGGAGAGTCGTGGCTGTATGGGAGGGCAGGGTAAACACCCCCAAAATGCCAAAGAGAGTGGGAAGGGCGGTGGCCGCCACCCCGCGGAGAGACCTCCGGACCAGGGGGGGGTTGGCCCCGGCCCTAAAAGCCTTCTGGGGCCGCCTATCCCGACGAACCCCCTCGTTGG
>JBDHMC010000111.1:0-7024 GCA_039656355.1 Gemmatimonadota bacterium
GGAGCGGAACCCTCACCAGGAGCAATGGAGGGGAGCAGGTCGCCCTGACCTACGTTTCAGCCAACTACTTCGAGGTCCTGGGCGTGATTCCCGTCATGGGACGAGCCTTTCTGGATTCGGAAGACGTGGGCCCGGGTCAGCACCTGGTGGCCGTGATAAGCCACGATATGTGGCAGGATCGGCTTGGCGGTGATCCGGGGATCATCGGCCGCACGGTGACGCTGAACCGATCCCCCTATACGGTAGTGGGCGTGGCTCCGAGAGCCTTCAAGGGCCACCTCGCACTCCACGAGGGGCGTGATTTCTGGCTTCCCCTGATGCAGGATCCTTGGATCGCCGGGGCCGAAACACTCACAGACGATCGGGACACCATGTGGCTGCAGGTCCTCGGCCGGCTTGAAGGTGAAGCCGGTCTTGGGGAAACCAACGCGGCTCTCCAAACCATTTTCTCCCGCCTCGAGGAGGAACACCCCGAGACCAACGAAGGCAGGAGAGCCACCGCTCACGCCTTCGGCCCGATCCCGGCAACGTACAGGTCTCAGACCTGGTTGGGCATTGTGCTTGGATTTGGTCTCCTGGGCCTGGTCCTCCTGATCATCTGTGGGAATGTGGCAGGCATGGTTCTGGCGCGGAGCGTTGCGCGGGAGCAGGAGATCGCCATCCGACTTGCCCTGGGATCGGGGCGTCTACGGTTGGCCCGCCTTCTCCTGGTGGAGGCCTTGCTCATCGCCACGGGGGGGGGTGTGTTTGGTATCCTCCTGGGACGGTGGAGCATCTACCTCGCCTCTCCTTTCGTTCCTGGTCTCCCCGAGGTGGCCTTGGGAGCCGGCGCACCCGTGATCCCGGTGACCTTGGCGGTGACGCTTGCGGTCACTCTGGCCGTTGGACTCCTCCCTTCCATCCGGTTCAGTCGGCCAGAGCTGGTTTCATCCCTCAAAGACGATGCTGGGAGTGGGGGCCGAAGAGTTGGCCGGATTCACAGGTATTCAGCGTCGGCCCAGGCTGGATTGGCGCTGTGCTTGTTGGTGACCTCCACCCTGTTCCTCCGAGCCCTGGGATTCATGGAGCAGAAGGAGCTGGGGTTCGAACCAGCCGGTCTTTATACCGTCAGAATCGACTTGACTCAGGAAGGAATGGGGACTCAGGAGCTGGCCGGACCCTTTTTGAGTCGTGTAAGGGAGGTGGTCGGCACTCTGCCAGGCGTGACTTCCGTGTCCATCGCCGACGGCCTACCTCTGGATCTCGTAGGGAGCTTCACCGGCGTCAGCCGGGCGGAGGAGGCCGAGGCTGAGATGGGGCGAATTGAGGTCGAATTCACCTCCGTCGACGAAGGCTTCTTCGAGACCATCGGAACCCCCATTCTCCAGGGAAGGGGATTCGAGGCCACCGACGACGCGTCGTCAGAACCTGTGGCAGTCATCACCGAGTCCCTTGCCACTCGACTCTGGCAGGGAGAGGACGTTCTCGGGCGTAGAGTCAGGTCCAGCAGCTTGGGGGGAGGGCCCGGAGAGTTCACCATCGTTGGTGTGATCGCCGACGTAGCATCGAGCCGTCCAACAGAGGACTGGCCTAACATTTTCTTTGCCTTCGGGCAGAGTTTCTACCCCAGGGTGAGAGTCAATGTACGGGGGAGAGGCGATCCGGTGGACCTCTCCAGAGCGATCCGGTCTGCCCTGTTGAACATTGAACCGGACCTGGCATTTCCTGTAGTTGAGAGCTCGGAATCTATCATCGAACGGGCCACCAGGAATCACCGGTTTTCGGCCAGGGCGGCCGGCGGGTTGGGGTTCCTGGCCTTACTTCTGGCGGCCATCGGCGTATACGGCGTGGTGGCCTTCTCCGTCTCCAGTCGGACCCGGGAGATTGGGCTCCGGATGGCCATGGGGGCCACTCGGAGAGAGGTCATGCGGCAGGTCCTTCGAGACGGGGTTCGATTGGCTCTCCCGGGACTTTTCTTTGGTGGCTTGATCGCAGCGGGTCTCGCGGTAGTAGCCAGGGCCGAGTTCTTAGGACTGAGCCCCGTCGACCCGGTGTCTTTCCTCGCGGCTGCAGGCGTGCTGTTCTTGGTGGTTTTGCTTGCCAGTTTCGCTCCTGCGCGGAAAGCCTCAAGCATCGATCCCATGAGGGCGTTACGGATGGAGTGAAAACGAAGTAGGGTGCCTGTGCTGCTCCATATCGACCATGGAGACTGACATGAATAGTACTCCGAGCGGAAGCCGGAAGGCGATCTTCCTGACCGCCGCCTCAATCCTGACGGTGGGTGGTGTGGTGGGAGTCTTCGGGAACTCTGCAGGCTACACCGATGCTCTCTTCGAGCCCGACTACACCATCTCTTATGCTCCTCCCGAAGGCCCTCTGGCCGAGGCAGGCTTTCAGTCTGGTGACTCGGTCATCAGTGTGGAGGGCATCCGGGTTGTGGAGTTGGGAATGTACTCCCGTTGGCCTAAGTCGCTGTCCAGGGCGCCAGGCGAATCTCTGACCATGGTGGTGGAGCGAGAAGGGCAGATGGTGACCGGCGAGATAGTCTATCGGGATCCACCGCCTTCGAGTCGGAAAATGCAGTTCGGTGCTCTATTGGTTTTCCTCTCCTTCCTCTGGGCCGGTGTCTGGGCCGTTCTGACCTTTCCTTCTGCCCACGCCGCTCGGCTGGCAGCCCTGGGCTTGGCCGCGGGGTTGGCAGTGCCCACGCCTTACATGGGAAGCTGGAACGGGCTCTCGGAGCACGTTCACATGGCGGCCATGGTGCTCTGGACCCTCCTGCTACTTCGCTTCTTCCTCTTTTTTCCGACACCGAAGAGGTTGGCTCAAGCTCACCTCTCCACACTGTTTGTGTACGCACCGTGGGTGATTCTTCTGGGTTGTCTGGTAACGGAGCTCATCTTCCATCCGCGCTTCTACCACACCTTCGGGTGGTTCGGTGGCCTCCTTATGTTCACTTATTTCGTGTTGGCGGTAGCGGCACTCATTCACACCTGGGTGAAGACGCCCAGGGACAAAATGCGTGTCTCGGGCCTGGGGAGTGTTCTAACCGGAGTAGCGGTGGGGGTGGGGGGTATCATCCTGTGGGCGGCGGACGCCCTCGTCCTTCAGGCATTCGACATTCCAGGGTCGAACTGGGCGCCGGTTCTCTTCGGAGTGATCCCCATAGGCATGGCCCTTGGGGTGAGAAAGGCGACCCCACGGGAGTAGATGTCCCGGGTTCAGGCTACTGCTTTCGGGACCACTCCATCATGGCAGTGTACGCATTCTCACGAGTGATACTATCGGCGAGGATGGCCTCGAGAGTGTATCCCCGGACATCCAGAAGGAACTCCATCATCAAGCCAGCCTCATAGTGGATCCGGTCCCAGCTCCGGGGGCTACTCCACTGCCCATCATCGAGGAGGACTTCCACTCGCCGAGGGAATGAGGCTGCGGAGTCCCCTCGAATAAGGCCGATATTTGCCACGTACTCCGGAAACCCTTCCTGCTTCCATTTAGGTAGCTTCACCCAGTTCGTACGGCCAATGGAGTCCACCATGTAGAGGTGAGCGATTTCATGGGCCATGGTATGGGGAATGCTCCCCTCCCACACACTGTACTTTGGGACATGACCCGTGCTTTCACCCAAAGCTTCCACCTGGGGTCCGCTTACATAGGTGGTACCGAGGAAGGAGATCCCGAAACCCTGAGGCGTGGGCGGTAACCTGGCCAGCCTTGTGAAGAGGGAGTACAGCCCAGGATCTCGGAAGAAGAAGAGGCGCTCCGGTGATTCTGGGTTTCCGAAACCGCCGGACCCGAGGCGGTGGTCGGTGGCCTCGACCAGTTGCTGGATCACCGGATCGGGGTCGCCACGGTAGTAGACGACCACCGACCCAGCCTCGGCCTTTTTGGAAAGCAGTACCTGGGGAAACGCCAGCAAACCCACCTGGATGCCGAACACCGCAGCCACAACGGTGATCAACCAGGCAAAATAGCCGACCAGTCTTCTGCGAATAGATTTCTTCCGGCTCATGGTCTCGGATCGGCTAGGCTCGTACCGAGCTCACGCGCGTTCTACTTCGGCTAGGGAGCCTCTGCGCGAGTAGCGCGGCTTGCCCCATTTGCGCAGAGGCTCCCTTATGGGTCCCCTACTGAATGATCTCCAGCATCTCCACCTCGAAGATCAACGTGGCATTCGGCCCGATCGTTCGGCCGGAGCCATTCGCCCCATAACCGATCTCCGAGGGAATGAACAATCGGAAGTGGCTGCCCACCGCCATGAGCTGGAGTCCTTCCGAGAACCCTGGAATCACGCCGGTCACCCCGAACACAGCAGGTTGGCCCCGATCATAGGAGCTATCGAATTGGGTGCCGTCGAGGAGGGTGCCTTTGTAGTGGATGGACACCTGATTTTCGATGCTCGGAGTGGCGCCCTCACCCTCTGTGAGGATCTCATATTGAAGCCCGCTCCCAGTAACAATCACTCCATCTTTGGAGGCGTTCTCGGCCAGGAAGGCTGCACCTTCAGTGGCGTTGGTTGTAGCCTCAACTCCCAGGCGTTGGGCCTCCTCCGCCTGGACAGCTTCGTTCAGTGCCTGCAGGGCCACCTGAATTTCGTCCTGTGGAACAGCCGGATCGTTCCCATCGATTCCGTCCTCGAGTCCGGCCATGAAGGCGTCCATGTCCAAGTGGGTTCCGGCGGGAGCGAGCTGCGCACCCATCTGGATCCCGATCCCGTAGCTGGCTTTCTGGTCTTCAGTATCGAGAGAGGCACTGCCGGTTTGGGACTGACAGGCATTCAGCGAGAATAGAGAAAAAGCGAGAGCAAACCCGATCATTCGGCGCATCGGAAAATCCCGGTCGAGGGTTATTCGAAGGTTACGAGGGCCCCAAGCTAACGCTCCGGGCCCCATCGGCCAAACCACGGGAAAGGCTACAGAAACACCTTCCCAGGACACTCCCAACGAGTCAGGACGGGTTTTGAACGATGGGTAGCTCAATGTACGAAAGATACGTGCTATTTCGCTGCACCCTCAACACGGGCGTCCCTTCCGCGGGAACGCGTCGAAAGGCACTTGCGTCATGCCCGGCAAGGGCGATTCGGATTCGATGACCTTCTTTGAATAAGAAGGAGGTGGGTTCCATGCCCATGGACAGCTCAAATACTTCTCCGGGCACCATGGGCGCAGCGTCGGCAGCCAGATAAGAATGGTAGGGAATGGGGCGTTTCCAGGTCGCTGGCTCCTCGGTCACTTTTCGATGGATTCCTCGGAGCACACCCTCCGTCACGTAGGTCACGAGTCCCGTAGGGCTCACGTCCTCCAGGAACACGAAAAAGGCGCCATCCGAGTGTGTTGACGAGAGGTTCAGGTGGACCACCGGGTACCCCGTGACCTCCATGTCCTCAGCCAGTGTTGCGGATTCGTAGACCAGGAGCTCCCGGTCCCTCACAACTCGGTCAGGATACCAGGTGTCGGCGAAAAGGGGTCCGAGCCACCGGGGTTCGACGGCGGATCGAACCCCGAAATCGACTTCGTACAAATCCTCTCCGAAGGTTGCGGTGGGTGGAGAAGGGCTCAGCGAGCCATCATCGTCCAGGTAGAGGGTCTCCGTCACCGTTCCCGGGATGGGCCATGTCGACGTGGCCTTCCAGAGCCTTTCCCCCATGGTGTAGTACCGGAGAATCCGATCCTGAAGAGGTTTGTTTTTTCTGAGGCGGTCGTCAAAAAAGTTGAGGGCTTCTTCCCACTGGGCCTCAAAGGTGGGGACCGCAGTGAAGCGGTCTCCATCACCTGTGAAAGAGTTGTCCGACAGGCCGTGGGTCCAGGACCCGATGGTGGCCCGGCGGGGGCCTGTGGATTCCATGAATCCCCGAATAACTCCGTCTGCGGAACCGCCGTCCAGCCAACTTCCCCAATGATAGACCGCCACCCCCGATCCATTCAGGCCATCCGACCTGGTATGGGTGCTGATGTCGTCCAAGGTGAATCCAGCGAGGGAAGGATCGTCTCGGGAAGAAATCGCCTGGATGACGTCAAAGGGATTCGTATTTCCAGCGTGGCCGGCTATCGCTTGCGCGAGCAGCTCGCCGGAAGGGTCGGCATCCACCGGGCTGAGCCGGAAAGACTCCCCTTCCAGAGCCAGTAGGGAGGTCCGGTCCATGGCGAAGACGACGTCGCTCCATCCCTGCATGAACCCCTCGTTGAAAACGCCCCCGGGGAAAAGGAGATCCTCGTACTGGTCGTAGGTGTCGGACATGGGAAGGATGGCCCGAAGAGCCGGATGACCCACAGCGGCCAACTGCTGGGATGCCATGCCCGGGTAGGAGACTCCCGTGGCTCCCACAAGGCCGTTGGACCAGGTCTGGTCTGAGATCCAATCCAGAACCTCCCGGCCGTCTTCAAGGGCCCGGTCGGTCAGGGGGGCGGGCCACTCCCCGAAGGAGGCTCCGGTGCCCCGTTCGTCCATGGCCACCCATACGAATCCACGCTGTAAAGCCCGTCCGATGGTATACGGGGTCCCGTTTCCCCGATCACGCCAATAACGGGTCATCTCCAGAATCGTTGGTAAGGGGCCCCCACCCGGGTAGTTGGACGGCACATAGACATCCACTGCGATCCGCACGCCGTCGCTCATCTCCAGGTAGAGGGATTCGATGGTAGACGATGTGGCGCCCCGCAGATCCAGGGGATGGGTTTCCAGAACCGTGGGATCGTGGTCGCATCCAGTGCTCCATAGCATCAGCCCACACGTCGCGGCCAACACGGCCGACCGAAGAATCCGCCCCCGCATCGTCATCACCCTCGCTCCCCATTTCTTCATGGCTAGAACTCCCACCTGAAACCGATGGATGGGAGAAGTGGTAACAACCCCTCATCGGGGAACCTCACCCATTTGACCTCGTTCCCGATGACCCTCGTGGCATAATCGTAGGAGCGCAGGTTCTCCTGGTCGTAGGCGTTGAAGAGGTCCAGGTACACGTCAAGGGTCCCACGCCTGATGGCGAATTGCCGGGTCACGCGGAGATCGAGCCTGTGATAGGCCGGAAGGCGGTCGGAATTGA
>JBDHMC010000112.1:0-6987 GCA_039656355.1 Gemmatimonadota bacterium
GCGGCACGGGGCCATCTACTACGTTGGGACTTCTCGACGTAACGCATGGCTATGCCATCGAAGCCCCGCCTTGCATATGGCCCCGTGGCGCGAGTAACGCGGCTCGCCCCCTTTCCGCAACAGCCTTCTAGATGCGCCGAGGACAACCGTGGGCCTATCTTTCGGTGGCCTTCGATGGAGGACCGTCGGACTCGAGGGCTGCGGCTGCAAAGAGTTGACCTTCCGGAGGACTATATGAGCGAGATTAGCCGGAGCGAGTTCCTGGGGCTGGGGGCTGCACTCACAGCAGGCCTGTCGGCAGGGTGCGTGCCCGGAGGGTCAACACCAACCGGGGCGCTGGCCGACGTGAACACGGCGGATTTGGTGGTGGAGAATGGGAGGGTACTCACCCAGGACGGCACCCTACCCTCGGCAGAGGCCCTGGCCGTAAAGGGCGGCCGGTTCCTAGCAGTCGGGAGCAGCGACGACATCTCGAATCTCGTCGCCCCGGGCCAGACTGAGGTAATTGACGCCGCCGGTATGACCATCCTTCCCGGGTTCATCGACGCCCATTCCCACCCTTCTTACGTCGGCTTGAGCGAGCTCAAGAACGTCAACACCAACCTGGGGAGTATCGCCCGCATCCAGGAGGCCCTGCGCTCCCGGGCGGCCCGGACACCTCCGGGAGAGTGGATCGTCGGATTCATGTACGACGACACGAAACAGCAGGAAGGCCGGCCCCTGAATCGGACCGATTTGGACGAAGCCATTCCCGACCACCCGGTCATGGTGAATCACCGGGGGGGCCACACTTCCGTGGTGAATTCCATGGCCCTCCGCCTGGCAGGAGTCTCGAAGGAGACGCCGGATCCTCCCGGGGGCAGGTTCGAGAGGGAGAACGGGCAGCTCACTGGGATGGTGGCCGAGCGAGGACAAAACCCCTTCCAGCGTCTCATTCCCAACGAGTCCACCCGTCAGGAGCGCCAAGAGGGGGTGGCCCTGATCTCCCGGAAAATGGCCGCAGCAGGCCTTACCTCAGTCCACCAAACCGGGACGTCCCGGGACCACTTCACAGCCTACCAGGACGCATTCCGGGCCGGAGAGCTCAGTTTCCGTATGACGGCAATGGCCAACGGCCGCTCATACGAAGGACTCCGGGCAGCCGGTATCAGGACCGGGATGGGCGACGAGTGGTTGAGAATCGGGTCGGTGAAGTACTACGTGGATGGCTCCGCATCGGAGCGGACCATGCGCATGAGCACCCCCTACGAAGGTCGCCCGGATGATTATGGCATCTTGGTGGCGAACCAGGAGGAGCTCGACGAGTTCGTGGACGACGCCCACCGGGCGGGATGGCAGATCGCCATCCACGCCAACGGAGACGTGGCCATCGACATGGTGCTACAGAGCTATGAGAACGCCATGGAAGCGATGCCGAGGCCCGACCCCAGGCACCGCATCGAACACTGCACCCTGGTGAACCCTGGTCTTCTGGCCCGTATCAAGGCCATCGGAGCCATTCCCGCCCCCTTCTACACCTACGCCCATTACCACGGGGAAAAGTGGGTGGCCTACGGCGAGGCCCGTTTGGAGTGGATGTTCGCCCACAAATCCTTCCTCGACTACGAGATCCCCGTAGCACCCGCCTCGGACCATCCCCCAGGACCTTTCGAGCCCCTCATGGCTCTTCAGAGCATGGTCACACGGAAGGACTACTCGGGCCAGGTATGGGGACCCAGCCAACGAATCACCCTGGATCAAGCCCTGAAAATCTGCACGGTAAACGGTGCTTATGCGTCCTTCGAGGAGGACGTGAAAGGCACCATCACTCCGGGGAAGTTGGCCGACTTCGTGATCCTGGGTGAGGACCCACATGAAGTCGATCCGGATGCCCTGAAAGAGGTCCCGGTAGCGCGGACGGTGGTTGGAGGGCGAACGGTCTTCGAAGGGTAGCGCTCCTACCTGTTCAGCCGACCGTACCTTTCCAGAATCTCCCGCACCCGATCGTGGGGTAGGGCGTGAACCCTGTTCCCATTGATTCCATCCATGGTCTCCGCGACCACCATCGCATTCACGATGGCCTCCTCCGTTGCCTCAGCCGTGGCCAGGAAGAAGGGACTCATGCGGTCGTTGGGGAGCATCTGGGCGCTGGTGGCATTCGAGCGATCCCAGGCCCCTTCGTTCGCCGTGGAGAAGGCGAGGAAGATGTCGCCGGACCCATTGCCGCCGTACCCTCCCATCCGACCGATGCCGATGGGAACCCGGCGAGCGAGACGCTTCAGTTGATGAGGGAGGAGAGGAGCGTCCGTGGCGACGATAACAATGATGGACCCCAGTGCTTCGGCGGGACCCGGTTCTGGCTCGGGCATCAGGTCCTGGATCTCCCTCCCAACCGGCACCCCGGCAATCCGGAGACCGGCACGCCCACCGTAGTTGCACTGAACCAGGACTCCAACGGTGAATTGGCCCACTCGTCGGGAAGAGGTGCCGATTCCGCCCTTGAACTGGTTGCAGATCATTCCCGTCCCGCCACCGACCCCACCCTCGGCCACCGGTCCAGGCCTGGCCTCGTCCAAAGCCTGGATGGCGTGTTCCGCCCTGACGTGAAATCCGTTGATGTCGTTGAGGGAACCGTCGTAGGTCTCGGCCACCACGGGGAGCCCCCACCAGACCCCTGGGGCCAACTCATCCACTACGTGTCTATCCCTCATCCACTCCAGGACGGCATCCCGCACCACCCCCACGCTGTGGGTGTTGGTGATCATAACTGGACCCTCCAGGAACCCCGACTCCTCCACCCAGGTTGTCCCCGTCATCTCCCCGTTCCCGTTGAGGGAGTACCACCCGGCGAAGACCGGGGAGAACCGCGGGCCTCGCGGGAGGATGGCTGTGACCCCAGTGCGCACCGGCCCCTCGCCGACCACCAGGGGCCCAGCCTCTCCCTCAATGAGCGTCACATGCCCCACCATGAGCCCCGCCACATCGGTGATGGCGTTCAGCGGGCCGGGTGTGCCATCGAAGGGGATCCCGATGTCCCGGGCTCGGGGAACCTGACTCGCTCCTGGGGTCTGGAGGCACAGAGTCAGGAGTGCGGCGACAGCCGCAAGAGCGATGTTCTTCATGGGGACCTCACCTTGGAGAGGATTGCCTATCTACTCTGCACGTACTCCTTCGACACGTCGATGACGCTGGTGGCGTACCGACCCCGGCCTGACAGGTAGTCCCCCATCAGGGTCATGAATGCGCCGCTTAATGAAAGAACGGCGATGAGGTTGGGGATGGCACAAATCGCCACTGCGATGTTGGCGAAGACCCAGAGACGGTCCACATCGGCCACTCCGGCGAAAATCAACGGAGGGATAAAGTAGAGGAACCGGATCCAGCGGGTCATGGCCCTCCCGAACACGTCTACCAGGGCGGTTTCGAAATAGATGAAGAACCCGATCTGGGTCGAAAGACAGAAAGACAGGATACAGAAAGAGATGAGGTTGCCGGCCACGGCATCCGGGAAAACCGAAGCGAACGCCATGATCACCAGCTCAATTCCCGACTCTCCGCTGGAGAGGACCCCGGTAGAGAGAACTGCGAAGCAGGTGATGGTACAGATGACGAAGGTCACGACAAAGACTTCGAAGGCCCCCCACATTCCCTGTTGAAACGGATGAGCCGTCTCGGCCGTTGCGTGGGCCATGGGAGCGGTCCCCATGCCGGCCTCGTTGGAAAACATCCCTCTGGATACACCCTGCTGAATGGCCTGCATCACTGCGGCTCCAGCGAATCCGCCCACAGCCGGAATGGGAGCGAGGGCGTACTGGAATACGGAGGAGAAGACCTGAGGGATCTCTCGCCAGTTCATCAGGAAGAGGAAGACTCCACCTCCGATGTAGACCAGGGACATGAGAGGGACCAGGGCTTCACTTACTCGTCCGATCCGGCGAATCCCTCCAATGACCACCGTTGCCGTGACGAAGGTCATGACCCCGGCCACCAGGTAGGGATTGAACCCGTAGGAGGCCAGAAAGGAACGGCCCACCGTGTGCGCCTGCAGGAGGCTGGCGCTGAACAATGCGTTTACGATGATGGCGAGGCTGAATACCGTGGCCAGCGTGGGCCAACCCAGGCCGCGCCGGATGTAATACATGGGTCCTCCCCGGATCCGTCCCGTTTCATCGATGTCACGGTAATGGACGGCCAGGGTGATTTCGGCGGTCTTGGTGATGGTGCTGATGAGGGCCAGAAGCCACATCCAGAAAATTGCTCCGGGCCCCCCGATTGAGAGAGCCACCGCGATACCGGCGATACTTCCCATCCCCACGGTGCTGGCAAGGGCCGTTGAGGTAGCCTGAAAAGGCGTCATCCGCCCCTTCTTTCGCTCCTTTGCCCGAACCTCCTCGGTTTCCGGAACCGCTACCTCGGCCTCTGGAACAGCCTTCGAGCCTCGAAGCAGACTCCCGAAGGTAGTCCGGTAGATCTCCCCCAAACCCCGAACCTGAAAGGCCCTTGACCGAACCGTGAGGAAAATGGAGACGGAGGCAATAAATACCAGAGTCCATGGTCCCCAGAGGAACGCATCGATGCGAGCCGCGAAATCCAAAAAAGCGTCGATCATAGGGCTGGGGGTCGTTGGAGGTTTGAAATCATGAGGCGTTTACCGGAAAGCGCCAGCAATCTGCAGGGCTTCGGCCAGGGTGTTCATGAGCGCGTTGGTCGTCACCTCTGGGATAATGGCCACGGCCCGGAGAGCCGCTTTCCCTTCGATCCGGGTCACGGAGATGATCCTCTTTCCCTTCCGTTGGATCGTCCGATAGATGTGCTCCTGAAGCCGGTCCAGCTCCTCGGCCTCCATCGTCGGCTGCATCACGCGGAAGCAGAGGATGCCCGTGTCCGGTTCGTGGAGGACCTCCACGTCGGGATGGTCGAGAAGCTCTTCATAAAATCCCCGGACAGCATCCAGCGGCTTCCGAAGGCGGCTCACCACCTCGTTCAACCCCTGATGCCGGATTGATGTGACCAGGGGAAGGGCTGCAAAGGGTCGCGTGCTCGGGATGGACTTGAGCCCCGGGTTCGGCCCCGGCGCATCGGCCCGGTTCCAGTAGTGACTGAAAAGGGCCATGGGCCGGAAGAGCTCCCGGTCCCGGGCAAAAAGGATGGAGCTGGGAATAGGGACGGCCATCTGTTTGTGGGGATCCCAAGCCACCGTTTCCGCCCGGTCCAATCCCTCGAAAAGCAGGGTTTTCTCCGGGATCAGTCCATAGGCCAGTCCGTACGCGCCGTCCACATGTAACCAGGTCCCCTCCTCCTGGCAGACGTCGGCGATCTCATTCACCGGATCCACAGATCCAGTGGAGGTGGTGCCCGCCGTAGCCACCACGCAGAAGACATCCCGTGTGCCCCTGAGGCCCTCGAGTGTTTGACGGAGCTTATCCACGTCCATGCGCCGGTTACGATCCACCCCTACCTGGACAAGCGCATCTTCCCCCAGGCCCAGGAAGCGCACTCCGTGCTTAAGGGAGAAGTGGGCGTCCTCCGATACGAGCACGGCCAGACGGGCCGGATCCGGGAATCCGGCCAGACCGGTCTGGGCATAGTCCACCCCCTTCCGGGCGGCCCATTGATGAAGGGCCATGTAGAGGGCCTGCTGGTTCGCGTAGGTACCGCTGTAGAGGACCGTGGCGTCAGCGTCGGGACTCAGTTTGAAGAGCCGGCAAAGAGCCTGGCAGCAGAGCTCCTCCAGGGTGGACCCTCCGGGGGATACCTGCCAGTTGGTGACACCCTGGTTCCATTCCAATGCCACTTCTGCCCCGTAGGCCGCACCAGCCTCCAGTTGCGCGTTGAAGAGCCCTTGGAAGGATGGGAGGTCGTATCGCATGAGGTGTGGTAGAAGGCGTTCCTCAACCAGGAGATTCAGATCGGCGATGTGAAGGCCCTCGTCCTGGAAGTCCACGAGGGATGCCAGATCGGCCGCAACCTGCTCGGGAGAGGCACCGGAGAAGAGGCGGTCAGACATTCAACCTCCGATGCAGGTACTTCCCGCGGCCGGGTGTCCCCAGGCACTCCTCCCCATCGATGAGGAGATCTCCCCGAGAGAACACCTTTTGGATCTTCCCTCTGACCTCGACACCCTCGTAAGCCGACCAGTCCGTGGACATATGGAGCGTATCCTGGCCCATGATCCATCCCACCTCCGGGTCCAGCAGGACCACGTCGGCGTCGGCCCCTGGCTCAAGAGTTCCCTTTTGGGGAGCCAAACCGAATAACCGGGCAGGCTCAGACGATACAATCTCCACGAACCGAGGGAGTGAGATTCTGCCCTTTGAAACACCTTCGGAATAGAGGAGGGAGTAGCGGGTTTCGATGCCCGGAAGGCCGTTGGGGCAGAGGTCGAACCGATCCTTTCCGTACAGCTTGGCTTCCCAGGAAAAAGCCGCATCGTCGGAGGTCACCATCTTGATGCGACCATCGGCCACGCCCTGCCAGAGAACCTCCATAGCTTCCTGGTTTCGGAGGGGAGGGGAGCAGATCCACTTGATCCCGTCGTCCCGCTCAAGCATTGCCTCGCTGAAGAAGAGGTAGTGGGCACAGGTCTCGGGTCGAATGTCCAGGCCCCCCTCCATGGCATCGGTCAGGAGCTCGAGCCCACCGGGACTCGCGAGGTGGACAATGAAGAACCGGCCGCCTGTTTCCCGAGCCATTTGGATGATGCGCCGAATGGCTTCCGTCTCGACCTCGGGGGGTTTACTCCGAGCGTGGTGAATGGCGGAGGTCTTCCCCTCATCGATGAGCCTTGGGACATTGGTTTCAATGGCATCGTTGTCCTCAGCGTGAAGCATGAGCATGCCTCCAGCCTCGGTGAGAGGACGAACGATACGGACGAGATCGGCATCCTCAATGAGAAGCCCGTCCTCTCGGTAGGTCATATAGCACTTCATGGTGGGAGCGCCTGCATCCACCACCGCCGGGATCTCCGAGATTGTCTCCTCATCGGGCCGTGTGATGGCCGGATGCACT
>JBDHMC010000113.1:0-6944 GCA_039656355.1 Gemmatimonadota bacterium
CCACCCCTGCGGTTGAGCTCGAAGTTCACCATGGCCTGGTTGAACTGGGGATCCCGGTTCGCCACGGCGTTTTCCAACATGTCGCCGGTCAGGAAGGGGTCTTCGTCCAGGACATACAGCCGTTTGTAGCTGCGGGCCCCAATTCCCAGCGGGTCCGAACCCCAGGCAAAGGAGACACCCCGAGGCATGGCACGCTGAACATCCGGAAGGGCCAGGAACTGTTCCGCAGCTTCCACATCCTCCTCGGCCACGAAGTAGATCCCCTCCCCATCTCCCTGATTCAGGAGCCCTGTAAGGGGGCGGAGCTCGGCGGCAGGGATCTGGGTTTCGACGGAATCCTGAGCAGTCTCGGGGGTCTCTTCTACCGGAAAAGTGTCCTCCGCAGAAGTAGAATCCCGATCCTGGAAGAGGAGCGTCTCCAGAGAGCTGGTGGGCGCTGCCTCAGTGGCCTGGCCCATTTCACGAACCGCGTCCGCTCCCAGAGCCGCCACAATGGCCCGGTCAATTCGGGGCAGCGCCCCTTCTACAGAGGAGGTGGGCAGAACCAGCCGGAATTCCAGGTAGGCGTTCTGCTGGATCAGGTTCTTGGCCCGATCCTCATCCTGGATTCCCGGAAGTTCGATGATGAGGCGATCCGACCCCACCCGCTGAATGAGGGGCTCTTCCACACCGAACTCATCGATACGGGTCCGGATGATCCGTTCAGCCCGTTCGATGTGGTCGGCCTTGGCCTCGTCGGTATAGGTGCCTTCGGGATCATCAACCTCCAAAACCAGGTGCATCCCACCCTGGAGGTCGAGTCCTAATTTGATCCCGGAGGTGAATAGATAGCCGAGAGCCACAGCCGTAATGACGGCGATGGTGATCAGTCGGCCTCGCAGGGTCTTGAACATGAGGCTTGAGCCGAGGATTCAAAGTCGAAAAAAAAGGGGCCCGGAGGCCCTCCTCCGATAGCCCATTAAACTGTCAAACCCCTTGGCCCGTGTCAATTTGTGGGCCGACGGGTTATTGAATTTGGGAAATTTAGAGGAGTGACCTGCGAATGATGGCCTTTACCCGGGCAACGAAGCGGGCCGAATCCACGGATTTGGCCATGAAATCATCGGCACCGGCGTCCAGGAGCTGCGCCTCTTCCTGGGGAGTCCCGGCCCCGGTCCGAATGAGGACGGGAAGAGCTGCCGTGTCTACGGATCCCCGGATAAGGTTCAGAACCTCCCACCCGTCCATCCCCGGCATGCGAAGATCCAGGACCACCAGGGAGAAGTCCGGGTCCACCTTGAGGATGTCCATGGCCTCATGGCCATCTTCCGCCTCCTGGACCTCATACTCCTCCTTCTCCAGAAGGGTACGAATAAGGAGCCGGGCGTCCTCGTCGTCGTCCACCACCAGGACCTTGGGGGGACCCTCTTCCTTCTTGCCGGTTTCTTCCTCTTCCAAGGATCCCCCGAGAACCCGCTCCACCTCCACCAGCGTGGTTTTTCCCTGCTGAACCCAGTCCAGCGCCACCTCGTGCATGGAGCGCATCCCCCCCTGTTCCGCCAGCTTGTTCAGGGTGGTGACGCCCTTCCTGGCTTCGATGGCCGCGGAGATCCGGGGCCCTACATGGAGAACCTCCTGAATCGGAAGACGGCCCCGGTACCCGGAGAAGCCACATTCTGGGCACCCCACCGCCCGGACCACCGGCTCCATTCCGTGACGTTCCGTCAGCCGCTGCTCGTCTGGGGTCAGGACTCCTCGGACGGGCTCGGCACAGGCCGCGCAAACCTTCCTGATCAGGCGCTGGGCCAGAGCCCCCCGCATTGTGGCCGCGATTGCGCTGTACTGGAGCCCCATGTCCGCCAGGCGCGGAACGGAACTCACAGCATCATTGGCGTGAACCGTAGCAAGGACCAGGTGCCCAGTCATGGCGGCCTCAACCGCTGTTTTGGCCGTTTCCCTGTCCCGGATCTCCCCCACCAGAATCACATCCGGGTCCTGTCGAAGAATGGAGCGAAGGGCTGCAGAAAAGGTGAGTCCCTGCTTGGCCTCCACCTGAGTCTGGGTAATGGCCGGAAGCTCATACTCGATGGGGTCTTCCACCGTCATGATGTTGACCTTACCGTCGGCCAACTCCCTCAGCGCCCCATAGAGTGTTGAGGTTTTTCCGGACCCGGTGGGGCCCGTCACCAAGACGATACCGTCCCGGTTGGCAAGAAGCTGCCTGAAGCGGGCCAACTCCGGAGCAGGTACGTTCAGGTCCTCAAGGGTGACGGAAGCGCTGGAGTCCAGGACCCGGAGTACACACTTCTCTGCACCACCGGCCGGGATGGTAGAGACCCGGAGGTCATAGCCCTGGTTCTTGACCCTCACCCGGGCCTTCCCATCCTGAGGGCGGAGCCGGTCGGCGATGTCCAGCTTGGAGAGGATCTTAATTCGGGAGATTACCCGGTTCAGGGCCGACATGGGCAACTCCATGTGCTTCCGGAGCACCCCATCTACACGGTACCGTACCACCCCTATCTTTCGGCCTGGCTCGATGTGGATGTCACTGACGCCCTGGGCGATCCCGTCCCGGATGATGAGGTTGGTGAGCTTCACAACCGGGGTGGACTGAACATCCCCTTCAGAGATGGCCTCCGGGCCCATCTCCTCGACCAGCTTCACCGCATCCTCGGCATCGTCATCCATCTCGAGCAGGTTGCCGAGGAGGTTCTCCACCGCCTTTTCAGGCGAAAAGCGTTCGTCTATGGCCTCCAGGATGGCCCTGGGAGAGGCCACCTCGAAGATGGCCTGGCGCCCGGAGGTGAAGCCGAGAAGCCGCTCAGCCTCTACATCGGTCGGATCCGCAGTCGCCACCACAAGGTGCCGGTCCGTTTCGGCCAACGGGAAAATCAGGTGCTTCCGGGCCATGGCCTCCGGAACCAGGAGGAAGGCATTTGGATCGGCCACGGTGAAGTTGGCCACGTCCAGACGGAAATACTCAGCAACCAACTCGGACAGCTTAGTGTCAGACACTCCCACGGCCCTGCCCACCGCTCCCCAGGCGTCCTCGGCAGAGGTATCTGCCGGAACATCCAGGCGCTCGGAGCCCGCCATGCCTGCCCGTTCGGTGATGCGGACAAGCCAGTGCACGGAGGATCCTCTGCTCGGGGCCTCGGGGGCCTCGGCTGGATTCTCAGGGGTCGGTGAGGAGTCGGTCTGACTCAAAGTTCAATGCGATCCTGAATTCATGGTGACAGATTCCGGAATTTCCGGTCTCGTTACTCTTCGCTTCCGTGGGTTCCCCGCTTGGTTCGCTTCTCCTCGTACATCATCTCGTCCGCCTCGGCCAAGAGGTCATCCAGGCGGATCCGACCCTCTCCATCGAATCGGGCCGCACCCACCGAGATGGACAGACGGTAAGACTCCCTGCTTTTCTCGTTGAACTCACGGACATTTTCCCGCAGGCGTTCGAGGAGCTCTACCTGGTTCTCTTCAGATGCCTCGAGGGCCATGACCGCAAACTCATCTCCACCCATTCGGGCGATGATGTCGGACTGGCGGAAGGTGTCTCTGAGGATATCGGAGACCCGAATCAGAGCCCGATCCCCAACATGGTGGCCCAGCGTGTCGTTGATGGTTTTCAACCGGTCCACATCCAGGAACACCAGGAGTACCGCCCGGGCTGTCCGTCGAGCCAATTTCAGATGCTGCTCACCCAGATCTGCGAATCCACGGCGATTATACAAACCGGTGAGATCGTCAATGAGGGAGAGGCTCCGAAGGGCCGAACTCAAACGGTGGCGTTCCACCGCGTAACGGATGGATCGCCGAAGAAGGTCAGAGTTGATCTCACCCTTGATGAGGTAATCCTGGGCACCGCCTCGGACCGTGCTCAGCCCAACTTCCTCATCATCCAGCCCCGTGAGAACCACGATGGGCACATCCGGGGCGAAAGCATAGGTCCGTTCGAAGGTGACGATCCCGTGGCTGTCCGGAAGGCTCAGATCCAGGAGGACGAGGTCAATTCCCCCTTGGGAAAGGCGCGCCAGGGCAGAAGAGAGCTGCCCCACATGTTCCAGCTGGATTTCTCCGTCGCTGATGTGGGAAGCCGTTTCTTCCATCCCTGTCAGTCCATCGGACTCGGCCTCTACCAGAAGAACCTTCACAGGCCTCTTGCCGACCTCCTGCATGGAACGGGGGGCTGAATTCATACAGACGTAGACCAAAAGGGAAAACAAACCCGGCCTCGGAAACGTCACCGTGGCTCGGAAGGAGCAGAACGCCAATCTTCCAGCGTAAAAAGATAGTCCACCTGATTGAAGTGCGCTATCCGCCTGATCATACACCGCGTGGGCCGTTTGTTCACCCCCCGGTCCGGGCGGGAGACCCCTGGGAGCTGGCAGTTACGCCCCCGTCTTCTTCGTTGGCGCTCCTCAACGTAGCTTTGGCTATGCCGGAAAAATGCACCCGAAACCGCCGAAACATGATACCCCGACTCCTCAATCGGCTCACCCCGTTCCTCCTCCTTCCTCTCGCCGCCCCCCTCTTCGCTTCGGGGTGCCTGGGGGAGGGTCCGGAGGGTGACCCGAGCCTGGTTCTGGAGGTAGGCATATCCCCTACCCCTCCCGCCGTCGGGCCGGCCCGGCTGATCATCTCCCTTCATGACACAGCCGGAGTGGCTCTTTCCGGTGCTGAAATCCGGGTGGAAGGCACCATGAGCCAGGCCGGAATGATCCCGGTCGGGGACACGGCGCAGATGGAGGGCCCGGGCCTCTACATCGTCCCGAGCTTCAACTTCACCACGGCGGGCGACTGGATCCTGACCCTCACCGGTACGCTCCCGGATGGGCGGGTCGCCCGAATCCGGAAACGCACCAATGTGGTTGGAGCCCTTCACGGACCGCCGGGGGGAAACTCGGAGTGAGAGGAGCCGCCCCAACCCAAAGGGGCTACGACCTCCTGAATGCGCCCATTATGGGCGCATTCCTCCGGTGGCAGCACGCTCGCTCCGTTCTCCAGCTCGTTCTCCTGGCGGTTTCCTTTCTGGTGATCACCGATGGCCTGTGGGGCCCCCAATTGGCGCCGAGGAACATGGCGGGCATCCTTCCCTGGGTTCATTGGCGCGGGTTCGTGGCGCTGGCTCTTCTGGTGGCCGGCAACCTCTTTTGCATGGCGTGCCCTTTCATGCTGCCCAGGCGTCTGGCAAAGCGCATCCTCCCTGCCGATGCCCACTGGCCCAAAGCCCTCCGGTCCAAGTGGCTGGCCATTGCAACCCTTTTCCTCTTTCTCTGGGCTTACGAAGCCTTCGACCTCTGGGCCAGCCCATGGCTCACCGCCTGGCTCGCTTTGGCCTATTTCGCCGCAGCCTTCGTCGTAGATGGCTTCTTCAAGGGCGCTCCCTTCTGTAAGTACCTCTGCCCCATCGGGCACTTCCACTTCGTGAACTCCATGGCCTCTCCCCTTGAAGTGGCCGTTCGGGATCCGGATGTCTGCGCCACCTGCAGAACCAGGGAGTGCATTATGGGGGCCTGGGAGAAGCCCCGTGCCCTGGGTGAGGGAGCCTCTGACCCCACCAAGGCCCTTCGGACCCACCAGCGGGGCAAGCTTCTTCAGAACGGATGTGAACTCTGGCTCTACCAGGAAACGAAGTTCGGGAACATGGATTGCACCTTCTGCATGGAGTGCATCCACGCCTGCCCCTATGACAATGTGGGGATTCTCACACGGCCTCCGGCCAGGGAGTTATGGGAAGATCCGCGGCGGGCTGGGGTTGGGCGCCTGAGCCAACGGCCCGATGTGGCGGCTCTGGCCCTCTTCCTGACCTTCGCCGCCTTCATAAACGCCTTCGGCATGGTGACTCCCTTTCGTGCCCTGGAGGGCTGGCTGGGAGCTGTTCTGGGGACGAACTCGGCGCCTGTGGTGGTGGGAGTCCTCTTTCTGGCGGGGATGTTCCTGATCCCGGCGGTCCTGGTGGGAGCCACGGCCCGCCTTTCGGCCCTTCTCTCCGCTTCAGGGCGAACGGTAGTGGAGGAAGCCACCCGATACGCATACGCTCTGGTTCCGTTGGGATTCGGGATGTGGGTGGCCCACTATCTCTATCTTTTTCTCATGGGTGGGTTGGCCATCATTCCAGCCACCCAGGAGTACATGGCTGATCTTGGCCTTCCCCTCCTGGGGTCCGCGACATGGACCCAGGGACCTATGGTTCCGGACCAATGCCTCTTTCCTTTAGAGGTATTCTTCCTGGAGTTGGGGCTCCTGGCATCCCTGGTGGTGGCGTTCCGCATCGCCCAGCGGGAGTTGGGGCCTGGCAGGAGGGCACTGAGGGGGGCGCTCCCATGGGGGGCTCTGGCCATCATCATCTCGGCCCTGGGAATCTGGGTTCTTCTTCAACCCATGGAGATGTGAGCCCCCTCAGGAAAGCTCTGCACAAGTGGGGTGACCTTTCCTAGGTCACCATCCACCCGTCCTCCAGGTTCACAATCTTGCTCCCGTAGGCAGCCCACGCTTCGTTATGGGTTACCTGGATGATGGTGGTGCCCTCATCGTTCAACTTCTTGAGGAGCTCCATGATCATCTTTCCCTGGGAGGTGTGGAGGCTACCCGTGGGCTCATCCGCCAGGATGACCTTGGGTTCCGCGATGACGGCTCGAGCCACCGCGACCATTTGCTGCTGCCCCCCTGAGAGCTGGCTCGGGTAGAGATCCTTCTTCCCCACAATCTGGAACCGATCCAGGGCATCGCCGACGATGGCCTGCCGGTCCTTCCGCTTCACGTTCCGGTAAGAGAGGGGAATTTCCAGGTTCTCATATACGGTGAGATCATCCAGGAGGTGGTACTGCTGGAAGACGAAGCCGATGTACTCCCGGTTCAGGGAGATTCGGTCCTTGGGGCGCATGGCGTGGACGGCCTCATGATTGAGGTAATACTCCCCCCGCCAATCCCCATCCAGCATCCCCAGGATGGCCAGAAGGGTCGACTTC
>JBDHMC010000114.1:0-6940 GCA_039656355.1 Gemmatimonadota bacterium
GACGTTGTTTGCCAACCGGATGGTCGTCTGAGTTAGATCGTTCTCCTGCCCGAAGAAGTGAGCCCCTGTCCGAATGGGCCGTGTGGCCGTGATGGCTTGGTCCGGGCTCTCCAGGACCGCTTCCACTTGCGGCCAGGCGCCATCCGGGTCCGTTTGATCCCTGGTGCGCTGGACCGTAAGGGCAATCTCATTTCCACCCCTGGTTCCAAGGTCCGAGAAGAGCTGAACGGAGGCGGTGTTGCTGGTAGAGGTCCTGAGGACGCCGTTGGTGGAAAACCCGTAGGGCTCGAATGGAGCTCGATTCGGACTCTCGTCGTTCCTGGCATAAGCGAACACGTTCCTGACCGTCAGCCGGCTCCCGCCGTCGAAATCCCAGTCCAGGCGGGTGAAGAGATTCCCCACTATCTGGTGGAGCTCATACAGTCCCGCTTCCCCTGTATCCACCCCGTGGTCGCGTTCAAAAACCGTCTGAAAATCATCCACTGCCTTGGGCCGGATTCCGACGAGTTCAGGGGGATCGCGCCCCAAGATGTAACCTGTGGGCGGCTGGCTGTTTCTTTCCAGCTCAGCGGCTACGAAGAGGTGGGCTTTGTCCCGGATGATGGGCCCGCCCACAGACCCCCCGAGTGTCGCACGTTGGATCCCCGAAGCCTCCGCCGTGCCGGACGGAAGTGTGAGGTCACCCATGAGTGCGTCGTGCCGGCCAACGGCGAAGGTGCTGAACTCCCACTCGTTGGTCCCGGTTTTGGTCACCGCATTCATGACCCCGCCGGCGAAGCCGGAGAGGCCCACATCGTAGGGGGCCACCAGAATTTCGTACTGGGCCACGGCTTCCAGAGGGAGAAGTTTTGCACCGGCCTGCCCCCCGGGAACTCCTCCCGATGTCAGCCCGAACGCGTCCTTGTTGATGAGCCCATCCACCAAAATGGAATTGTATCTGTCATTTTGTCCCGCAATCGAAAACCCACCACTCTCCGTGGTCCGAACCAATGGGGAGAGGACCGTGAGATCGATGATGTTCCTGGATGGAACCGGCACCGACTGGACCATTCGCTCGTTGAGGAGGGTGGCAGGTCCGATCTGGGCCGGGTTGAAGATCTCGCTTCTTTCGACGCTGACCGAAATCCCCTCTATCTGTATTGGTCTCTCCTCCAAGACCAGCCTTACCTCATGTCTTTCGCCCACTTGGAGCTGGATGCCTTCTTCAACCGCAGGGGAGAACCCGATGCGAGAGGCAGAGACGGTGTAAGGTCCCCCCGGTTGGACCAGGAGCAGGAGGAACCGTCCATCCTGGTCTGCGAGTACCGAACGTTCGGTTCCGGTCAGAGCATGGCGGATAGTCACCAACGCGTCGGCGACGCCAACTCCACTCGTGTCCACCACCGAACCTCGGATTGCTGAGGTGGTTTGAGATTGGGCTGAAACAACGGCGGGGCACCACCCGAGGGAGAGGCCAAGGAGAGCGAAAAAGCCAAGTCCGCGCCGAAAACGATCCATTCATGCTCCTGTCCACGGGTTGTGTCGGAGAGCTCCGTCGAATGCAAATAATGTACCTGTGGGACCCCCTGAGGTGCCATTCGGTACGGAACCATTCAGAAATCCTCTCGTATATCCAACGTACTGATCTCAGGCGATGGTATTACCGACGAACCCTGGAAACCCATGAAAGAAAGAGCAACCGGCGAGAAGGTCCGCTTTATCACCTGCCTGGCCATGGGTGGGGCACTGGTCCTCGGTTGTAGCGTTGCCACCGACCCTGTGAACTACGAGGACTTTGTTAAGGCCGAAGGAGAGGGAGAGTTCGGCATATGGGTCCATTCGGGCCTCTACAATCGGACCTACAAACTTCACACTCCGCCGGGTATGGATGAGGCTGGAAGCTATCCGCTTCTCATTCTCCTCCACGGTGCAGGGGGAACCGGGGGGTCTTTCAACCGCCTTCTGGGGGCCGATGCGGTTACCGACTCAGCTGGCTTCATCACCGTATATCCAGATGGTTTGGAGGGCACATGGACTGTCGGGTGTAACGATTGCACGGCAGCCGAGGCTTTGAGGGCCGACGACGTCACCTTTCTCCAGACGTTGACCAGGCACTTGGCGGGCCACCTCCCTGTGGATACCTCACGAGTCTTCGTTGCCGGATTCTCTCAGGGTGGGTCCCTTGCCCACCTTTTTGGTTGCAGAGCTTCTATGCCCGTTTCCGGGATCGCCGGGGTTGCCTCCCTGGCCTACAAAACCCTTGCGACGGACTGTAATCCCTCCAATCCCTTCCCTGTGATCACCATTCATGGCACCCATGACCCCATAGCGTACTACGGTGGGTTTGGGTTTGAAGCTCCTCTTCAATCCGTAACTCAGACGATTGACATGTGGACGGGGATAATGGAGTGCGGGACAACGCCGACCATAACCGAGCTTCCGGATACGGCGGCGGACTTCACGACGGTGACATCGTTTCAATACTCGGGGTGTGTCACGGGGTCGTTGGTAGCCCACTACAGAGTGAACGTCGGTGGGCATACGTGGCCCGGCCCCACGGGGCCTTGGGGGGGGTTTGTGGGGACCCACAGTCGGAACCTTGATGCCACCCGGGAGATCCTCTCCTTCTTCGCTTCGGTGGCGGAAGGGAATTAGGGAGGGTCAGCCTCCCAACCTTTCCAGAGCCCTTCGCCCTGCCTCAGCCACGGCCCCTCGGACCTCGGCCAGTACTCTCTCCGTTGCATCCGATGGACCGCCCAGCTCCAGATCTCGGATAGTATCCACCGAATCCAAGTACCACTGGGTCCAGGTCTGGAGAATCAGGCGTTCCTCTTCTGGGTCCCCCCCCTGGGCAAGGGCTGCCCGGCTGAGCTCACCTTCCCGTTGGATTCGCCCCACCGCTGCCCTTTCCAGCTCCTCGGCGATGAAACCCGCGGTCTCCGCTTCGGCCGAAGTCAAAGCCATGGCGGAAACCGCCGCGCAAACACTCACATTCTCCAGAGTCTCCGCCGACACCATCTCCAGTCGGTCACCGTCGGTGTGGTAGAACTGGTCGGTGAAGTGCCAGAGAAGGATCCCGGGGATTCCGGCTCTGAGGAAGGGCACGTGGTCACTCCCGCCTTCGTAGGGGTTGGTCCGGACCACCCACCCTGTTTCCGCGGCCTGGTCCAGGCACCGGTTCAGGACGAAGTCATTGAAGTAGTGTGGGGTCATCTGTTCTACGGTCATGGGCCGACCTCCCCACTCCGTGTGTTGATCGTCGCCCCGGGTCCAGACCGCTGAAGGGTCCGGCATCTTCTCGATGAGGAAGGTGCCGCCTGTCTTCTTCGTGTCTTCTCCCACCATGTCCAGACTCAGGCCCCATTGGACCCCCTGGGTCCGAGCAGGATCGTCGTCCAGGAACGTGCGGGTGGAGGAAATCTCGTCTCCCCAGATCATGCTGATGGACCGGTTTGGGGTGAAGGCACCGGTCTGAACACCCTGGCCGAAAGCCCAGGCGACTTCAGCGAGTGCGGCTACCCCCGAAGCGTTGTCGTTCGCCCCGGACTCCTGTACGTGGGCGCTAAATACAAAACGCTCTTCAGGTGTTGATGTGCCCCGGACCTCAGCGACCAGAGTCAGTTCCTCCGACGGATAAATGCGGCTTTCGACCTCGACCCTCACCCGGACAGGGCCCGCAGCCAGCGCTGAGCGAAGCGCGTCCCGGGCGGTGAGGGAGAGAGCGAAGCCCCAGGACTTGGCCTCGGCGTCGTAGGGAATGGATGACATGGGAGCGATATCCCGATTGACCTCCGGGTTGCTGAAGGATGAGAGCCTGTAGGCGAGCACTCCCAGGGCTCCGTGCTCTTGGACTGCCCTCCGGAAAAGCTGGCCCGGGCTCCCATCCCCCAGGACGATCTTGCCATGAACGTCGATTCCCTCGAAGTCGTCGGGTGTGCCCCGCCCTACATCCACGAGCTCTGCCTCCAATCCATCGGCCGGTGTGGAGTGGGAGTAGGCTGCCATCAAGTTGATGTTGCTAGCGAGGGTCATCAGGGGATTCGCTTGGCCCACGATACGTAGCGAAGCGTCCAATGGATCCCAGGCTGGCCGGGTCATCTCCCGCCTCTCAATTCGATATGTAAGGGGTCCGCCAACCCCCTCTGCTTCGGCCACGTAACCTGCAGCCTCCAGGGCTCGTGCCACCTCTTCAATGGAGGAGTTGAAGCTCTCGTTCCCCGGGACCCGGTAGGTAGGGTCCATGAATGCGACCATCTCCCGGGCTCGATCACCTGAGATGATTGCCTGAGCGAGGTTTTGGTATTCCACCAGAGCCGGTGGCCGTTCTGGCCGCGTGGTAGACGCCTGTGGGGCTGCCGGCGAACTGGCCCCGGCGAAACCGACCATGAGAGGGACGAGGAAATAAAGAGGAGATTTCATTTGAGCCTCGGGGGACTTGGATGCATTCGTCTCACAGCCGGAACTGTTGGGAAAAAAGTCAGGACCGGCAAGAGTGCCGGCCCTGACGAAGGAGCCTCTGCGCAAGTGAGGTGCTGCCGCGCAGAGGCTCCTTGAGGTGTTTGACGGTCAGATCAGGGTCTGAGCCTTTCTGGCCGTGTGCTCCTTCGGACCGGCCTACTCCCTCAACGTACGGTTCGCCGAATCCGATCCGAGCTGTTCAATCCGTCCGAAAAAACGACCTCGATTTCATCGGAAGAGACCGGTAGGATGATCCTCCCGCCTCGGGCAAAGGAAAGGACTTCTCCCGTGGCCGGGTCCCTGACCATCGCCATGGGGAAAGAGTCGGCATCCCATGTAATCTCCACCACCGATGTTCCCCGGGGGGTGAGTTCCGGCTCAGGAGCTGCAACCTCCTCTGGCCCGATCCGTGACCCCATCAACGCCGGGGCACGTCCCCCCCCCGAAACCCGAAGTCCTGAGATCCTCGCCCTATCGAGGGAACGAATCGGGATGGCGAAGGCGAAGTGGCCGGCTCCCTCCCCAGCCTCAGGGACCGGGATCGGCTGGAAGGCCATGGAGAGAAGGGGTGCTCCGTTTTGGTCCACGGCCTCCAGGCGGTACTCCCCAGACCCGGCAGGAAGGATGGGAGTAGTCGTGACTTCGAAGGCGGGCTCGATAATGATTTGATCTCCCTCCATACGGCCCCAAATCAAAAGGCTCGGCTCCGGCTCCCCTGGAGCGCCATACGAGCCAAAGGCCTGCCTGTAGGCCAGGATGGCTTCGTAACTGTAATCGCTTATCCAATCCGGGCCGCAGTAGCTCATGAAGTCATAATGGCTCGCTGGGGACTTCAGAGCCTCGACTCCCACGTCCAACCCCCAGATGCCGATTTTGCCGTCTGCATAGGGATAGGAAGGATCGGGGCCTCCCGCACCGCATCCCGGGGCATGGCGGCGGTTCCAATTGTGACCCCATTCATGAGCCGCGACCCCGGACCCGCTGGGCAGCTTGTCCCAGCCAATGGCGGTTGGCCAGCCCAGGTACCCCATCCCGGCAACCCCGCCGCCGTAGTCCACCTTGACCACACCGTAGTAGTACCTGGACGTCCCTTCGGTGACCCGAAGTGTGTTGACCTCGCTGAGGATCGTGCCCCAGGCTCCATTCCCATTCCCACTCTGTAACACTGGAGCGTCGGTCACATACTCCGCGTGAACGTCCACATTCGCCTGGGCGATGGGGAGCATTCTCATCGTAACGTCCATGAACTGGTCTGCGTTCCCAGCGGTCACGTTCCCCAAAAGGTTGTTCACGCTCTGACGGACAGGTACGAGAGTCACCTCGAAGGTGGACGTGACCCTGACGTCCATGGCGAGGGGAAGTCCATCGAGGGGGAAGGAGTTGTCCACCTCGTTTCCCTCCGCCACCTGGTCGGTAGGATCGACATCGGCGAGGATGGTCAGGCCTGTCTGAATGAGAGAGGCGGGGACTCCCATGTTCCAGGAGGCCCCCAGAATGGATTCGTCGATTCCGGTGGGCACTGAGGATCCAGGAGCTGAGATGACCTCCGAATGAACCAGACCGCCTCCAATGTAAAACCGGACTCGGACCGAAGGCTGGAGGCTGTTCGCCTCGTTGGCGACAGCAAACACCCGCAGGTATCCGTCTTTGTCGGCCACGAGTGGTACGGTACCCCCCAGGGACTGAGTGCTCTGAGTGAGGTAGACGGCTGAGATGCTCAGGTTGGGGCCGCTGCCCGCCCAGGTCGTGGCGGTGCCCTCATTCGACGCGGGGGAATCCCCCGCTGGGTTGGAGGCGAAGACCCGGTAGTAGTACGTGGTGTTTGGAGAAAGTCCTGTGTCCGGGAACGATGTCGTGTTCGCAGCCACGGTCCCCGCTTCGCCGTAGACTCCCGCAGCCCCTTCCTTCCGTTCAACCCGAAAGCCTGTCTCGTTGGCCGACGCGTCCGTCCAGCTCAGGTCCACTGTGGTTGACCCTGTGGCAACGGCGCCCACCCCTGTCGGAGCCTCTGGTGGCACGTACCAGGTAGTGGTGTTGGCCACGTTCGAGGGAACCGAGCATCCCCCGGCGTTACAGGCCATGACCCGGTAAAAGTAGGTGGTGTTGGAAGAGAGTCCCGCGTCGGCGAAGGATGTGGTGTTCGGCGGGCGCGTAGCGATCTCGACAAAAACCCCGGCGCCCCCCCCTCTCCGCTCTACTCGGAAAAGGGTTTCATTGTCAGCCATGTCGGTCCAGCCGAGCGTGACTGTGGTGGGCCCGGTCGCTAAGGCGCTGAGCCCTGTGGGAGCCTGGGGAAGAGCCTCATTCGTGGTGGCGTTGGCTTCGTTTGAATAGCTTGAACAGCCGACTGCGTTGCAGGCACGTACCCGATAGAAGTAGGTCGTGGCTGGGTCCAAACCCGTGTCTCCGAACGAGGTGTTGTTGGCTCCCGGGGTCCCGACTTCGGCCCAACTTCCTCCGGCGCCTTCCTTCCGCTCCACTCTGAACTGGGTTTCGTTATTCG
>JBDHMC010000115.1:0-8385 GCA_039656355.1 Gemmatimonadota bacterium
GGAATGTAGGAAAGAAGGTATTTCCGTAGGCGCCATGTGGCCCGCCGTGGATCTTCAGGATCATGGGATAGGAGGTGCCCTCCCGATATCCCACGGGTTTCACCACCCACCCCTCCACCTCGGTACCATCGAATACGGTCCAGGTGAGATGTTCCGCAGGCATGAGCATGACGTCCCGAAGCCAAGCATCGTTGAACCCAGTGGCTTTTTGCTCCGTGGAGCCATCTCCGGTGGCTACGTAAAGCTCGGTGGGGGTGACGGCGTCGGTCGAAGTGAAGGCCATGACCTCGTCATCGTCGGAGAAGGAGAAGGCGGAGAGCTGGCGGTCCCCCGTCGTAATCTGAGCCACTCGACCGCCGGCGGCCGGAACACCGAAAAGATGGGCGTTGCCACCGATTCCCGCGCTGAACCGGAGGAAATCTCCGCCGTGAGTCCAGGCCGGATCACGCGGCCGGAGATCCCAACCCTCGGTCAGGTTGAGGGGTTCCCCTCTAAAGCTCCCGTCTGAGCCGATTTCCACCACGAGGAGATCGGTCTCTCCACCTCGAGAGGGATTCGAAAGGAAGGCCATTCGACGCCCATCGGGGGATACCGCAGGGTTGGACTCGGATCCAGGATTGGTCGTGAGGCGGCGGGCTGGGCCTCCGCTTGTCGGCACCGTCCAGAGATCCCCCGTGTTTTCGTCGTTGAGCTCATCGTCCTGGTATTCGTCGCCCGAAAAGAAGATCTGGCGGCCGTCCTGGGACCAGACCACGGATCCCACGTCGAACGGAAGATCGGTTAGGCGCCGGGCCACCCCGCCCTCCGCAGGGACCACAAAAAGCTGGCTCTTTCCAGAGACGGAATAATGAGGTCGCAAGGTAAGGATTCCGTCCCGCTTGTATCGGATCGAGGTGACGACCCTTCCGTCGAACCGTTCAGGGTCCAGGGTAGAGGTAATGGCGTCGGGGGCAATCCACCCCTCACGGGCCACCGAATCTTCATCGTCGTCCCCTGAATCCGAAGCCTTTGTATAGGCGATCCAATCCCCGGCGGGTGACCAGATCGGGGTCCCCTCCACGCCATCGATATGGGAGGCCTCCCCGCCGGGACCCTCCACCCTCAAAAACCAAACGGCATTGAGATCCTCCCCCCTCTTGGAGGAAAAGGAGAGCAGGGCGCCATTCGGAGACCAGGACGGAGCAGAGGACTCGGCTGTGGGATCGGTGATCCTGAACGCCTCCCCATCCGGTCGTCCATTCCGGAGGGGCTGAAGCCAGATCTCCTGGTGTCGGGTGTTCTCCTCCTCCTCCACGGTGGTCACCGTGAAAGCCACAAAATCCCCGGTCGGGGCCACAGCCACCTGAGACACCGAAACGATGTTGAAATAGTCCTCCGGTTGAAAGCCCCGGTCCTGCCCAGACACAGGAGACCGTGACATCAAGAGGAGTACAAGCACTGCCGTTCGCCAAGCCATGAACTGCTCCGGTTGTTGGGGCTTCCCGGTTTTGACATCTTCTTCACGCGGAATCTACCGGCCCCGTCAGCACGCAGGCCGATCCAACGTCCATTCGGCAAGCCTCAAATGGGGATTTCTTGGGGGTGGGTGAGCCCTCTCCCCAGAGCGAGCCTCCAGAAGCGAAGCGGATGGCCAGCTCGCGAGGGGAGAGGGTTCACCCACCCCAGCCGAAGGAGAAACCATGAGCCTGACCGACGACCTTTATACCTACGCCGAACCCCTTTGGGCGGACCAGCTTCAACACCCCTTCGTGAAGGGCTTGGGAGACGGCACCCTGGAGGAGGAGCGCTTCCGGCGGTGGGTTTTGCAGGATTATCGCTACCTCATCGAGTTCGCCCGGGTTTTCGCCTGGGCCGCTGCGAAGGCCGATAGTCTGGAGGCCATGTCCTGGTACGCCGGGGTCCTTGACCTGACGCTGAACACCGAGATGGAGTTACACAGGGAGTATGCGGCGCGTTTCAACTTGACGTCTGCCGACCTGGAAGCCGAACCCATGTGGCCCACGACCCGGGCCTACACTGATTTCCTGGTCAGGACTGCCGCCGATGGGGACATGATGGACCTGCTGGCAGCCCTCCTCCCCTGTGCCTGGGGCTACCTATACCTGGCTCAAAAGCTGGCGGCGACTGACCCACCAGACGACCAGAGGTACTCCGACTGGATCTCCCAGTATGCCTCCGAAGAATTCGCCGAAGCCCTGGATTGGCTTCGAAAAGAATTGGACCGCCTGGCGAGTGGAATCTCGGAAGAAAAGAGAAAACGGCTTGTGGAGATCTTCCTCATCTCCACCCGGTACGAGTGGTTGTTTTGGGAGATGTGTTGGGGGGGTGAGTCCTGGGAGAACTAGGGTCCGTGGTCACACCCCGCTGAAGGACTAACTTCTATGATTCGGACCTGCAGAAGGCCGAGTCACGCCGGACCCCCAAGGCGTTCACCACCGGACGCTCCCCGGCCGCATCGGAAGGTCTGCTCACTTTGGCTCCGTCCACAACCATCACGGAGGAGCCACCTCCGTCCAGGTTGATGGCGTCCTCTACTCCCAATGCCTCAAAGAGGGCGGCGAGCTCCGGGAGGGTCATTCCAACCGAGTAGTCCGGTTGCCTGCCGTCCACCACCACCACCCACGAGAGCCCCTCGTCCAGATCGAATCCCACTGCCGTCCGAGGGTGTCGCTCGGCGGAAAAAGAGGGCCGGTCAGAAACCTCCAGATCCCCCACTCGTACCCCGTCCCGAAGGAGAAGAGGAAAACCCCCGATCACCTCAGTCTCGCCATCGCTCTCGCTGCGGAGCAGCTCCCATCCCAGGACCAACACTGAGTCCCCGACCAGTTCAGGCATTCCCATCCAAGGATCACCCTCGGGATGCCAGGCCAAGGCCGGCCGGTTTCGTACCCGACGGACCTTTCCGCCCACCACTTCAGTCCCTACCGGAAGTCCTTCCGGCGTGAAGAAATCTCCGTTTACTGCGGCTAGGGTCCCATCTCCCTGAGAGGCCAGCAACTCTGTGACCAAGCTCCGCCCGCTGGCCTCCCCCTCCGGCACCGGGGCTTCCAGGACTTCAAATCCCAAATCACACCGACTCGTCTCTACTCTGAGAAGGTGGACCGCCCAGGGTTCGCTGAGATTCCGAAGGCTGTAATAGGCCAGGCCCGGGCCTACAGGAACAACCTGCGAGCCAGTGGATTCGAGAAAATCGAGGAGAGCTTCGGGAGGCGGAGGTGGCGGATCTTCCCCGGGGCCACAGGCGGTGAGAAAGACAGAGATCACTCCCAGGCACACCGAACCGACGAACGAAGCCCTGGTCGCTCTGGGTCCTCGGTCCGGGCCCAGATTCTCTCTTTCCTGGCCACCGGGGAGGGGATCGGCGTATTCTTCTTTCACCATGCGCCCTTCTTTTCGCCTGTTTCTCGCCTCGCTCGCCCTGATGCTCCTCACTCCATCAGGGCTGGATGCCTCTGCCTCGAACGGGTCGGGCCCAGAAGAGGTTCGTTTCGGCGTCACCTTCGGCGGCATCAGCTTTATGGGGTTCATCATGGAGTACCGCTGGGGTGACCGAAGCGTCGAGATGAATATAGGGACTTGGTCCTTTCGGGACCTCTCCGTGTCTGTGATCGGAAAACAATACTTCGGCCCGGGAGACTTCCGGCCATTCGCAGGCCTGGGTCTTTGGGCAGTGATCGCCCCAACGCACGGACCCCAGGAACAGACTGGCCTGGCCATTTTGGCCAGAGCACCGATAGGGGTGGAATGGAACGTGGATGCGGACCACCACCTTGGAGCTCATCTGAGCTTGAACCGGGCCCTTTCGATCCGTCGGAAGGACCCGCAGGACGAACTTCCTCCGACCAGCCGCCTGATCCCCCTCCCGGGGTTTTATTACCTCTGGAAACGCTAGGAAGCCTCCCTTTCCAAAAGGACCCCCCCGGCCACGAGCGATGCCACCGCGGGAACCATGAGCCAGATGGGAGGCCCTTGATTGGGATCTGAGAAGCGCTCCAGGATCCACGGGGAAGACGCGAGAATCACGATACTCCCATTGTTCAGAAAGTGCATGAGCATCCCAGGCCAGATGGATCGGGTCCGCAACACCACCCAGGCCAACAGGATCCCGAGGGTCGCGCTGGGAAGGAATCGGAACACGGTGGCGGACGGGACGTGAAACGCACCGAAGATAAGTCCGTTCAGAAGGATCACGCCAAGGGGTGAAAACTGCCGCCGGGTTCCGGCCAACAGAACCCCCCTGAAGAGGACCTCCTCACAGATCGCCGGTGTGAGAGCCACAAGGACCAGGATCCAAGCTACCCGAGCGGGTGTTTCCGCAACCAGGAAGTCCGACATCCCTTCCAAAAACTCCAAGGGCATCTCGATTACGAAACTCTGCAGCCAGGTCAATAACCAAGCGAGGGGCATGCCACCTGCGATGATGAGCAGAGCGGCCAGGAGTCCCCGGCCGGTGGGACGTCGCAGCGAAAGGGTCTTCACGGGGTTGAAGCCACCCAGCCTGAGGAACAACAGGGATGGAAGAAGGAGAAGACCCAGTTCCGAGAGCAGAAGGCCTTTCTCCCCCAGGCCGACCTGAAGCCGGACCGCCAAGTAGAAGTAGACCACCGCTATTACGCCCACAAAAACCAGGGTCGCCCTTGATCCCGGGTAGTCGTGGAGCGGCTCTGAATCGCGAAGTCCTCTGAGGAAGCCGGGGCCGTTCCCAACCTTCCCGGCATCGCGACCCTCACCGAAGAGGACTTCTTCCCGGCCGAAGGAATGAGCGGCAAAAACCAGGGCCGCCGACGCATAGATGAGAGTGGAAAGCAGGGCAAGGCTTCCAAGGACGGGGTCGGCACCCCCCACCATCAATTCCCGAAAAAGGAGTGACACGCCGGCAACCGGCACGACCGCCAACGCTGGGGTGAATTCAATCCCAGGGAAGAGTGGAAGGAGGGCCGGAAGGATGAAGAACATATAGACCGGCGTAAGGGCATTTTGAGCCTCTTTGAACGACTGCGAGCGGACAGCGATTCCCAGGAATAGCGCTCCGAAGAGGACTGCCAGAGGAAGAAGAGTGGCAAAAATGATCATCACCGAGCCGAACGGCAGAGAGAACTCGATCGTAAAAGCCTGACTCAGCTGAAATAGACCCGTTTGAAAGGTGAGAAGCATGGAACCGAGGTTCAGGGCGGCGGCCACCAATCCCACTACCGTCACCGTCAGGAACTTCCCGGCTACCACCTGGCCCGGGTGAATGGGTGCCGTGAGAAGGGTCTCCAGGGTACCCCTCTCCTTCTCCCCGGCAGCCAGGTCTATGGCGGGATAGAAGGACCCGAGGAGGGTCATCACCACCAGAAGCATCGGGAGGAACCGGCCCAGGGCGTATCCCCCCAACTCCTCCGGGAGAGCCACACTGAGGTCCTCCACCTCAAGGGGTCGAGCGAATCCGATGGGAAGGCCCCGCTCGGCAAGCCGCCGCTCGAGAAGAGTATCTCCCCACTCTTCCAAGGCACTGGAGAGAACCTCCCTACCCCGGCGGGACCAATCGTCGGCGGCGTCGTAGATCAGGGAGACGGTTTGGGTTTCCACCATCCCGGCGTCATATAAAAAGAGCGCGACGGCAGAGACGGAATCCGACCGGACCGCCTCTTCCGGATCCACGGCCTCCACCAAAAGGAGGTCCTCTTGTTCGGCAAGGAAATCCAGGAAGTCAGGATCCACGTCGCCGACTACGGCGACCGGAGCTGGTGCTCTCTCCAACTGTCGCTGCCCGAAAAGAGCCAACTGTTCCGACGCGATGAGTATCGCAGGGTAGAGAAGGACCGGCACCACAACCATGATGAGGAGTGTCCGAGTGTCCCGGAGGGTTTCCCTAAGCTCTTTCTTGAAGACGACACGGGCATCCCTCCACCCGTTCCTCCTCTGGGTCTTCATTCCGTCCCGTCCGATACCGAACCCGCCAGATCCTCTCCGAAGTCTCGTCCAACAGGGCTTTGGCCACCTTCTTCCACCAGAGACAGAAAAGCCCTCGCCAGGTTTCGGGCCCCGGTTCGCCTCACCAACCCGTCTACCGTGTCCTCAGCCACCAGACGGCCCCGACTGAGGACCCCAACCCGGTCCGCCAGGAGTTCGACTTCGGCCATCTGGTGGGTGGAGAAGAGGATCGCTTTTCCCCGGCTCCTCTCCTCAGCCATGAATCGATAGATGGTTTCGCCACTTACCACGTCCAGACCCAGAGTGGGCTCGTCCAGGATCAGGGCCGAAGGGTCATGGACGATGGCCCTTGCCAACGCCACACGCTGCCTTTGGCCCGTCGACAGCCTCCCACAATACCGGCCCCGAAAGTCGTCCAAGCCGAAGAGCTCAGCCAACTCGTCCACCCTCTTTCTCAGTCGCTCCTCATCCAGGCCCTGTAAGCGCCCGAAATAGGTCACCAACTCTCTCGCGGAAAGACGCTCGTAGAGGCCCATGGAGGCCGCCAGGAATCCAATCCGACTCCGGACCCGTAGGGGGTCTTGCCGGACATCGGCGCCCCCCACGGAGGCGGTGCCCGATGTGGGTCGCAGAAGCGTAGCCAGGCAACGGAGAGCCGTGGTTTTCCCTGCCCCATTGGGGCCCAGGAGAGCATAGATCTCCCCCGGGCCAACTCTCAGTGAGAGGTCCGACACGGCCTCCAGTTCGCCATAGTGTTTTGTGAGGTTTTCCAGGACTATCATTCGAACTCAGGAGTTGGGGAACGGAAAACTAGTCTAAGCCCGGCGGAAGGCTTAGCCTAGATGGGTGTCGAAACCCCCTTTTCTCCCGGGCAACCCTTTATCCAATGGGTTGGATCTAATCCGTTGACCCAATGAGGGTGGTCAATGACTGAAACTCAGCTGATTCGACAGGCATGCGAGGGTGACGGACTTGCGGTCCGGACCCTTTATGAGCGGTATGCGCCCCGGGTGTATGCGGTGGTACGGCGCATCGCCGGAGAAGAGGATCTGGCACAGGATTATGCTCAGGAGGCCTGGATCAGGGCCATCCGAGCCCTCCCGACTTTCCGTGGAGACGCTCGGTTTTCCACCTGGCTGCACAGAATCGCAGTCAACTCTGCCCTTCAGGCTCTTCGAAAGGCTGATACGAGGACGAAGAAGGAAGCGCCGATGCCCGAGGCCGTTTCGGTGGATCCGGTCGAAGGAGACGTTCTCCTGGGCGACCTCCTGGAGCGGGCCATGGATCGACTCCCCGACGGGATGCGGCAAGTCCTGATTCTGCACGATGTGGAGGGGTACACCCACGAAGAGATCGGCGAATTCCTTGGAGTCACGGCAGGAACCTCCAAGTCACAGCTTTTCAAGGCCCGTGGAAAAATGAGAGACATGCTCCGACCCACTCAGGGAAAAGGAGCTGATGGTGAACAGGGAGTAGAAGCATGGGGCATCTGAACATTGAGGGTCTGGCTCGACTAGTCAGCGAAACACCGTCTCCAGAGGAAGAACGACATCTGGATGACTGCGCCGCTTGCCGGTTGGAGCTTAGAGGCCTCAAGGAACAAACGGACGCCATCGGTTCCCTTCCCGATCTCCGACCTCCGGCCGGGGACTGGGTGGCACTTGAGGCCCGTTTGGTGAGTGAGGGGCTTGTACGTTCCAGTAGCCTTACCGTTCAAGCCTCTCGCTGGTGGTCCTCAGGGTGGCTGCAGGCGGCGGCAGCCCTGGTCCTCTTCCTGGGTGGGACAGCACTGGGCTCAAGCGTGCTTCCTTCGGGCGAGAGGAGCAATCTTGCACAAGTTGGCCCCCCCCAAGGCATGGAGTTGATCCCGGTGGGGACCCAGGCTCAGCCGATATCGAACCTTGCTGACGCGGCGGATGCGGTAAACAGATCCGAGCGGCAGTACATGGATGCCCTACTTCAATACAGGCAGATTCTGGATTCTCAAGGGGACCCCACGGTCATCGGGGATCCCACCGTTCGATTTGCGGCCCTGGAGGCCATCGTAGCGGCAGGGCGAGCTGCTGTTCAGCAGGCCCCTGCTGATCCGTATTTGAATGGCGTGCTTGTGAGCGCCTTGGCGGAACGCCAGGCCCTCCTTCACACTGCATCCCTTACGCCCAGCGATCGTGTTTTTTGACCCGGTGGAAGTAGGAAACCGAGGTATGACGAAATGAAGTACACGCGATTAATTCCGATCCTCTTGCTTGCATCTCTGGCGATTCCCCGGGCAGTGAGTGCCCAGGAGGTAGGCTGGAGCTACCGGGTGCAGACCGGGGGCTGGATCGGAATCACAGTCGATTTCACCCTCAGGCCCATCGGAGAGCAAGAGGAGACCCTGGTGGTGATCACGGAGGTAGTGGAAGGAAGCCCTGCTGCGGAGGCCGGGATCCGAGTGGGGGACACCATCACGCACTTGGACGGCCGGCT
>JBDHMC010000116.1:0-6925 GCA_039656355.1 Gemmatimonadota bacterium
GACTCAGATTCAGCGAAAGCCAGCTGAAGACCTTGCCACGGGAAGGCTTTGGTTTCCTCCTACACTCTTCACTCCCCCCTTCAAAACCGGTGACGATTCCATGCACAAGGTACGTTTCCTTCTGGTCCTCCTCGTGGTGTGTATCCTCGGTTCTTGCCAACCCACCGGCGATGCCGGCCCACGGGCTCTCAGGGTAGCCGTCGCCACCTTCTCCCATGAGACATGCACGTTCTGCCCGGGTGGTGATGTCACGGTGGAAGATTGGGAACGGGTTGGACCCCCGACGGGAGGAGAAGCACTTCTCAGCGGTGGGGGTTATATCGGCGGGTTCGTATCCATGGCCGAGGATTACGGCGACATGGAGTTGATCGGTCTCTCGTCCCCCCGCGGAGTGTTTGGCGGTTCTTCCAGGAGTTGGAATACGGAAGAGACGTTTAACCACTTTCTAGATCTGATGATCCGGGATCTCGAGGCTGCTCTCCCAGTGGACGGCGTCTACTTGGCTCTCCATGGAGCCATGGCAGTGAGGGACGTGCCAAGGCCCGAGGCTGAGATCGCTCGTAGGTTCCGGGAAGTTGTGGGGCCCGACGTACCCATCGCCGCCAGCTTCGATCTCCACGGAAACGAGGATGCAGAGTTCCTGGAATGGGCCGACTTCGCCTTCACGACCAAAAGGTATCCCCATTACGATGCGGCCCTTCAGGGGGCGAGAGCGGCCCGAGCCCTGCATATGACCCTGGGGGGTGAGTACTCCCCCACGACCGCAACTCGGAGGCCGGGCATCATCACGGCCACGGTTCTCCAATGGACCGGGGCCTCCCCCTCCATGGATATCATGGAGAGGGCCCGGAGGTGGGAAGCCCGAGAGGACAATGCGTTCGTAAGTGTCTTCTATGGGTATCCCTGGTCGGATGTCCCGGATGTAGGGGCCACGATCCATGTCATGACCGACAGCGATCAAGAGCTGGCGGACCGGATCGCTGATGACATGAACGAATTCTTTTGGCGGGTCCGAGAGGATTTCGCTCTGGGGCAGTATCCTCAACCCGAGGAGGCCGCCAGGATCGTTCGTCAGGCCGTCGCGGCCGGCGCCACTCCGGTAGCGGTGGGTGATCACTCTGACCGGCCCGGAGACGCCACTCACATATTGCGGGCCTTTGAGAACGCTGGGATCGGCCGGGTTCTCTATGGCACCATCACGGATCCACAGGTTCTGGAAGTGCTGCAGGAGGGGGCTGCCCAACCTGGTGACCCCTTCGAGATGGAAGTTGGAGGCTTCACCCCGTCCGGAGGGGTCCCGACCCGGATCCAGGGGACACTGAGATATTTCGACGAAGGGTTCAGCTACGATAAAGTGGCAGTGGTGGAGTTCGGGGATGGGAATGCCGTCGTGATTACGCCCACCTATGAGCAGGTCACCGAGCCGGAGCGCTTCGGGTTTCTCCCAATTGAGCTGGACCACTTCGAGGTCATCGTGGTGAAGTCCCGAGTTCATTTCCGGAGAGGGTTCGATGAGGCGGGTTTCGCGAAGACCATTGTGGTGGTCGAGGCCCCGGGGCCCTTCGTGGGCACGACCTTCCTGGATGCACTCCCCTACGAACACGTGGACTTGAGCGTACTTTACCCCTTTGGTGTTCCTTTGGACCGTAGGTAGGTGAGTCCGAGACTCTAGCGGGAGGTCGCGGCCATGGGCCGGAGTGGATCCGGTAGAGAAGAGAAAGGTAAGGACCCAGCAGGGAAATCGGGCGGATTCCGAATCCCTGCAATCCTCATGGTGCCGGTGGGGGTGAGCGTTGGGTGGCTGGTAGGGAACTGGCCTGGAGCCATCCTCGGGGGCGTGATTGGGATCTTCCTATGGCGCTCTAGGGCGTAGGGTTTGGGGCGAACGATCCCACCGGATCCATTTCCCTGTCAACGTCGTCGAAGGTATACCCGAAGAGCTGGATATCTTCGGCATAGTGTTCGGCGATGAGCTCTGCGGTGACGTCGTCGTAGTAGGTTCGGTAGTCCTTTCTTCGCTCCTGCGAGCGTCGCTTGTGGGGGAGGCTGATCTGAGGAATACCCCCCTGCCTGCAAGCCTCCTCGAAGTCCTCATGGAGTCGTTCGAATCGCCCGATGAAATCCAGGATGACCTTTCCTGAGTGATCGGTCACGTAGTGGCTCTGAACCTCCCGATGCGTGTCGATGTGATAGCCCCAGGGGCGATCCTCTCTGAACATATGTTGAAGGAACTCCCCGAAGTCCTTCAGGCCCGAAAGTGGGGCACTCGGATGTCTTCCCAGGTAGTGCCAGTTGCTGACTTGCAGGTCCCAGGGATTCCGGACGAAGGTGAACTTGTAGAGTCGGCTCCAGAAGGGTTCGCCGATGCATTCGTAGGCGGCGATAGCCTTGGAGTGGCGTGGGAATTTGGCCCCGGTCTTGTACTTGAGGACCCGAGTCAAACCGTTCACCAGGTGGATGGGGATGGCATAGGGATCGGTCCAATGAAGGCGCTTCAGGGCCGACCGAATGCTGGTTCCACCGGTCTTCGCGATATGAACGAAGAGGATTCTATGTCTGGGCGATAAGAACATATGAATGCCCTGAGTGGAAGCCAGGGGAGGTGGGCGCGGGTTTCCGACGACGCTGGCCGCCTCGGCTCGTGCTCCACAAAGCTATCAAAGGCCATGGGTTCCAGGGAGGGGCAGGTGAGCAGGGTGGAGGCGAGGTAACTCGGAATACGGGCGTAGCGCGTGTCGGAACATTATGTTGGCCGGGAAACACGCCATGTTTGGCGGGAAACACGCCATGTTTGGCGGGAACCCGGCCATGTCGGGCGGGATACTCGCCCCGTTACGCAGACAGGCCCCTGAGGAATTTGATATGCCACGTCCTTACGTCCTCGCTGAAACTACATGGAAGACGGTACGGGAGGTGGAGTATGAGGTGGCCATTCTTCCCTGGGGCGCTACCGAAGCCCACAACCTCCATCTTCCCTATGGCACTGATTCCATCCAGGCGGAGGCCATTGCCATTGGGGCTGCCGCTAGGGCATGGGAGGCGGGGGCCCGATGTATTGTCCTTCCGACCGTTCCTTTCGGGGCCAACGCCCAGCAAGTGGATATCCCCCATACCCTGAATCTGAATCCCAGTACTCAGGCATTCCTTCTGGCAGACCTGGTGGAGAGCCTGGAGGTGCAGCGAGTATCGAAGCTTCTGATTCTGAACGGCCATGGGGGCAATGAATTCCGGCCCATGATCAGGGAGCTTCAGGCAAAGACCGATGTGTTTCTCTGCGTGGTGGACTGGTGGAAGATTCTGGATAACGCTGAGTACTTCCAGGATCCTGGGGACCATGCCGGTGAGTTGGAAACCAGCCTCATGTTACATCTAATCCCGGATCAGGTGCTTCCCCTCTCCGAGGCGGGGGATGGAGATGCACGAGCCTTCAAGCTGAAGGGCCTGAAGGATGGATTGGCCTGGGCACCCAGGAACTGGATCTTGGTCACGTCGGATACCGGGGTGGGAGACCCCCGGCCGGGGACGGTTCAAAAGGGGGTCGACTTTTTCGAGGCTCTCGCCGGGAAGATAGGTGACTTCCTCATTGAGCTGGCCGGGGCTGACCTCGATGATCTATACGAGTAGGGGAGATTGACCATGTATGTGACCTTGCGGGACGACCTCCGCCTGAAGGTTCGAGTCGAGGGCAGCGGCGAGCCGCTGCTCCTGATTCACGGATTCACCGGGTCCGGTCTATCATGGGGGGGGGATCTGATTCCGGGGTTGGCTCAGGCCCACAAGGTGGTGGCGGTGGATCTGCTTGGTCATGGGGAGAGCGACATCTCCGCTGACCCGGAGCGGTATCGGGTGGAGGAGATGCTCAAGGACCTGGGACAGGTTCTGGACGCCGTGTCCGTTGAGAAGGCCCGGTGGGTCGGCTATTCCATGGGAGGCCGCATCGCTTTGGCCGGAGCCCTTACGAGTCCTTCCCGGATCTCCAGCCTGGTGCTGGAGAGCGCATCTCCGGGTCTGGCCGGGGTAGGTGAACGAAAAGCACGACGGCGGGCCGACGAAGCTCTGGCCGAAGGCATTCTCCGTGGCGGAATGGAAGCTTTCGTGGACCACTGGCTGGGTCTCCCTCTCTTTGCCACCCAAGGGAAGCTTCCCCCCAACGTTCGATCCCAGACGAGGGAACGGAAACTCCAGAATCACCCTGAAGCGTTGGCAGCCTGCCTCCGGGGAGTGGGGACCGGTGCCCAACCTTCCTTCTGGGACTCCCTCCAGCATGTCACCATGCCGACCCTCCTTATGGCTGGAGAAGAGGATCAGAAGTTTACCCAGGTGGCAGAACTCATGGCTGAGGGGATTCCGGACGCCGCTCTCCGGCTCATGCCCAAGGCCGGCCATGCGATTCACCTGGAGAACCCTTTCGCTTGGCTCGCAGCTGTTCTGACCTTCCGGCCTGAAGACGGCTGAAGAAGGCTCAAGACGGCTGAAGAAGGCTCAAGGCGGCTGAAGAAGGGTTCGGTCGGAGCCGTATTCTGAGATAGGACCTTTGCGCGGTTCCGTTTTCTGAAACCACGGTGTTTTTCCATGAAGGCCCCGGCCCCAACAGCGACTGTTGCCCCGACCGAGCGAATCTCCTCGGGCTCTACAGGCTTTTGGAAATGGGTTTTCGCCCCGGGATGGACAGTGGTGTTTGGCGGGTTTACGGGCGCGGGGTGGCTGGGGCTCTTGGACGTCCCGCCGTCCGACGGGCTACTGGTTCTCCTGACGGTAATCTGGGTGGGGTTGGGCTCCTTCTTCTGGTGGTGGACGAGTCATCTCGAGCACGTTTGGTTGTCAGGGGATGATGTGGTCGTTTTTCGAGGCGGGATGGAACGCCGGGTCCCCATGGCAGATGTTCGAGAGATTACGGAAACCCGCTGGTCGCGAGTGAAGACGGTGGCCATCAAGCTTCGTTCGGGACATCCGGTGGGCGAGCAAATCCTCTTTCTACCTACCTTCACGCCCCTCCCTTTTCTCAGTCATCCGATGGTGAAAGAACTCTATCGGAGACAGATTCTGTCGGGATCCCGATATGCGTCTCTCCCTGAGCTTCCCTGAGCCTCCTTCCCCGAGCATCCCTCCTCGTGGGTGGCCGGGACCTGACTTCTTTCCCTAGCTTGGTGGGGAATCACCCACTTGCGTCGTCGGGGAATGATGAGAATGAAGACCGTTGGCCTTCTGGGGGGAATGAGCTGGGAATCCACCGTCCCCTACTACCAACTCCTGAATCAAGAAGTGGGGCGGAGGCTCGGGGGCTTCCACCCTGCGAGGATCCTCCTCCTCAGCGTGGATTTTCAGGAGATCGAACTCCTCCAACACCAGGGAGAGTGGGAAGCCTTGGGAGAGATCCTGGCTAGGGATGCGCTGACCTTGGAGGAGGCCGGAGCGGAGTTCCTGGTCTTATGTACCAACACCATGCATCTGGTGGCTCCCGCTATCGAAGCCCAGATCTCCATACCATTGCTCCACATCGCCGATGCCACAGCGGAGAGGATCAAGGCCTCCGGGTTGGAGAGCGTGGGACTCCTGGGAACACGGTTCACGATGGAGGAGCCCTTCTACAAGGGCCGGCTCGAGGAGGGACACGGGCTCACCGTCCAAACGCCGCCAGCCATGGATCGAGAGCTGGTTCATCAGGTGATATATGAGGAACTGGTTCATGGCAGGATCCGGGAAGGGTCGAGGGGCGAGTTCAAACGGATCACCGAGGATCTCGCGCGGTCGGGAGCTCAGGGCGTCATCCTGGGTTGTACCGAAATTGGCCTCCTCCTCAAGCAGGAGGACGTGTCCGTGGACCTCTTCGACACGACCCTCATCCACGCCGAAGCCGCTGCGGCCTTCGCGGTGGAAGCGGATCCGGCCCCGGCTCCGAGTGAGGGATCCCAATGAGTGAGGAGTCGAGAGAGGGGGACACGGAGAGATGAATGCCGTCCGTTACTACTTTGCGTTGATCACTCTCATGAGCCTGCCACCGGCCATCTTCCTCTGGTTCTTGATTCACCCGTTCGGAGCGTTTTGGCGGAGACTGGGTCCTTGGGTGACCTATACCCTGATGGGGCTTGCGACGGCCGCCTTCATGGCCCCCATCTTTCTGTTCCGGGCCCAATTGTTGGCTGTGGACTTCGGCACAAGCTATGGCACCATGGCTCTGGGATTGATAGCGGTGGCGCTGGGTTCGGTCATCGCTGTGAAGCGAAAACGCTACCTGACCTTCAAGATCCTCTCGGGCCTACCCCAGGTGTCTGCCCAGCAGTATCCGGGGATTCTCCTCACCCAGGGGATCTATGGAATCGTACGGCATCCTCGATACATAGAGGTGGTGCTCTGGGTGCTGGGATATGCCCTTTTCGCAAACTTCCTGGCCCTCTACGTCGGCTTCCTTCTTACCATTCCGGGATTGTTCCTCATCGTGCTGATGGAAGAGAGAGAGTTGGAGGAGCGATTCGGGGATGAGTGGCGGGATTATGCCGCCCGCGTTCCACGGTTCATTCCGGCGCGCTTCAAATCATCCTGAGGCTGCGGCTTCAAACCTCCTCGGTGCCCGCCCTCATGGCCTTCCCGATGTACTGGAATAGGGCCGGATCGAGACCCTGTTGGGCGGCCATATCAGGTTCTTGCTGATACATACCTGCCAGGGAAGTTTCGATCTGGGAATCCCCTCCGGAGAAAGCCTGGATAAGGGCAGCCCATCTCTTCGCCAGAATTTGGACCTCTTCAGAGCCTGGATCTGTACCCTTCTCCATTTCCTCTTTCACAGATGAAATCAGGCGGGGCCATTCTTCCTGGGCTGCGCGGATGGCCTCTGGCCCCAGAGCCTCTTCTCGTTTCTTGAGGCTCTCGAGCTGCTCGGGTGAAAAGTGTTTTTCGATCATCGTCATTTTCTCCATGGTCAGGAGTA
>JBDHMC010000117.1:0-6898 GCA_039656355.1 Gemmatimonadota bacterium
CGAATAAGCAATGTTGTGTTCATGGGGATGGGTGAGCCACTGGCAAACCGGAAAGCCGTCTTTTCCGCTCTGACCATTTTGAACCAGGGCTACGGCCTGGGAGCCCGCCGAATCCTTGTGTCCACGGTGGGATTGGTGCCTGGAATCCTGGAGTTGGCAAAACGCCCCGAGCAGTTTCGCCTAGCTCTCTCCCTTCATGCGCCAGAAAGCGAGTTGCGGGGGACTCTGATTCCGTTGGAGCACCGTTATCCCCTCTCGGAGATCGTGGGGGCCCTCCAGGCCTTCGATGCCGCGGGAGGAAAGAGAATCACCTTCGAGTACACCCTCATCAGAGGGGTGAACGACCATGCCCACCTTGCGCCCCAACTGGCTGAGTTGGCTTTTAGTCTCCAGGCGTTCGTGAACCTCATTCCCTTCAATCCCATACCCTACCAGGATTGGGAGCCAAGTCCGCCTGATCGTATCCGTATTTTCGCGAAGGTTCTTGAAGAGCGGGGCGTATCCGTCGCGATCCGAGAGCCCCGGGGTAGGGATATCGACGCAGCCTGCGGTCAGCTAAGGGCAAGCGCCCTTTCGGAAGGATCTATTCCCGACGGTGGCCCCGTAACAGAACCCTCATGAGAGCTACCGAATCAGGTCACCGACCCGGCGCCATCGGATTTCCTTGAGCCAGGGGAAGGGTCGCAAGGATCCCTTGTTATAGGAGAAGTAGACCAACACCGCCCGACCCTCGATTCGCCGGCCCTCCAATAACCCCCAATACCGGCTATCGAGGCTGGTATCTCGATTGTCTCCCAGCATAAAATACTGGTCCGGCGGGATGACCAGGGGACCCCAGTTGTCCCGAGTGGGATTGTAAGATCCGTTGGTCCCGTCCAGAAGAGCGAACTCCTCCTGCCACGACATCCAGGGGTGGACGTCATCACGGGAATCCTTGTGTTGGACATAGGGCTCATCCAGCGGCTCCCCATTTACATGGAGAATCTTGTCACGCATCTCGACCGTGTCTCCGGGGAGTCCCATGAGCCGCTTCACCAACTTCAGATCCTGTTCATGCGGAGGGTCGAAAACAAGAATCTCCCCCCTCGATAGTTTCGAGTATCCAGGAATCCGCCACGATGTCCCTGGTACAGGACTCCCCACCGCCGCGCGGTTGACGAGGAGAAGATCCCCCACCAAAAGCGTTTCCTCCATGGATCCTGAGATAATGACGAAGGTGTGGACGAGAAAGCTCCGGATGAAGAGAAACAGAACGAAGGCGACAATCAGCGATTTCGTCCATTCCAGAAGAGCATTCTCGTCTTTTTTCCCGCCCTTCTTCCCGGTTCTCCTCGAACCTTCAACCCCCCGCTCCGACCCTTTCGAGTCAGCTCCCCCACCCTCGGTTCTCTGCTTCCCACGGCTCTTTTTTGCCATTCTTTACGGCCCTATCGGCTTGTTGGCTTCGGGGGGTCACTTCGGCGAAAGAACCGCCGGAGGTCCCACCAGGGGGAGTCCTCTTCGTCATTTTCCACCACGGATGGAGGGCCGGTCCAGTCCGGACCCAGGCGAACCGTCACATCGACAAAAAGAGTGGAGTCCGGCTCGGACCGAACCTGGCCAATTCCCAGGATCTGAGCCACCAGCCTCGCTGCCTCCATCATCCCCACTCGATCCATCACTACGGAGGGCTCTTCGGAATAGGTTCCGGCGTTCCCGAAACCTACAACATCAAAGCCCGCACCCCGGAGGCTCCGGGTGGCGTCCCCGGCTACCCCTGTAACTCCACTTGCATTCAACACTTCGACTCTGACTCGGCCCTTAGGCCTCCCCATCACCACGGGCTGCTCGGGTCCTGGGGTTTCCCCACTTCGCTGGGAAACAAGGGACCCTAGAAGGATCCCTCCTCCGGAGAGCACCAGGAGGAAAACTAATACTCTGATGCGCTGGCCCACGGTTGACCCTCCGATAAGCGGTTCCATAACCCCAGGGTTTCCGGATGAAGGGGCCGGCCCCTCTCAAGAAGATACCCGATTCGGGCCGAGAGGATCTCCTTCACCACCTCAGAGAGTTCGTCGGGTGCCCTTTTCCTAAGAGCCGCGGTCCACTCCTCCCTGAGCTTTCTCCCGGGTTCGAGGAAGTCGGCGGCATAGAGAGCGAACCCGAGAGTGCCGAATTCGGCCGATCCCAGGGTGTGGTAAGAGACAGCATGAAGTAGTTCCCCATCCTCAACTCCCTCATCCTGGAGGCGTCGAGCCACCCCTGGACCGTGGAGCACTTTCCCCGGAAGGTCTTTGAAGGCGGGGTCCACAAGGCCTCGAAGCACCTCATGGTCCTCGTCTCTGAGGGCATCGTGAAGAAACCCTGCGGCTATCCATCGCGACGCCTTTGCAGGGGACTCCTCCCTTGTCCGAGCCCACTCCCCCATCAGGCCCGCCACCCGAGCCATGTGCGCCCTTCTGGATTCTCTCACGTTCGTCCAGGGCGGCAGGATTCCCTGGGCGGCATTCGCAACCAAGGGGTGCAGAACCTGACCTGAGGAGGGAAAAGAGGGCACCAACCCACTCACGCGTCCAGAATATGATTGTCGATCAGCCGCGTCGGGCCGCAGTGGGCCGCAAGGGCCACCACGGAGCCCGGAACGACGGTCTCCAGGGGTTCAAGGCTCTCCGGGTGCACGATCTCCCCGTATTGCAGTTTGAGAAGGGGATGATTCGCCACTTCTCGACGGAGAATTCCTCCCAGTTCAGCGCCAGATCGGGTCCCTTCCCCAAAGGCTGTCTGAACCGCCCGAAGGCTCCGACTCAATCCCAAGGCATCGGCCCGCTGTTCCGCCGAAAGGAATACGTTCCGCGAGCTGAGAGCCAAGCCATCTTCCTCCCGCACGATGGGCCCCAGGGCTATCTCGACCCCCAATTCCAGGTCCCGCACCATTTTCCGGACAAGAATGGCCTGCTGGTAGTCTTTCTGACCAAAAACGGCGACTTGGGGGCGGAAGAGGCCGAAGAGGCGGGCCACGGCCGTGAGAACGCCTCTGAAGTGGCCAGGACGGTGCTCACCGCACAACCGCCGGCCCATGGGACCAGGGTCAACCGCAACCGGAGGGTCCGCGTCCGGATACATCTCCTCGAAGGTCGGGGAGAACACCAAGTCGGTTCCCAGGTCGCGGAGGAGAGCCAGGTCTCGGTCCAGATCTCCAGGGTACCGTTCAAGATCCTCCCCCGGCCCAAACTGAAGGGGGTTTACAAAGATGGAAACCGCCAGGAAATCAGACCTCTTTTGGGCGATTTCCACAAGAGAGAGGTGACCCTCATGGAGGTAGCCCATGGTGGGGACGAGGCCCAAACGGAGGTCCTCCTCCCTGATGGGTTTCAGAGAATCCGACAGCATTTGGCGGGTGGTAGAAAGGATCACTTTTCCCTGGAAAAGCTGTGCTCGGGTCCGGGATAACTTCCGTCTCGGACTTCACTGACGTAGGCATCCAAGGCCTTTCTCGCCTCGGCATCCAGGTCCCCGAACCGTTTCAGGAATTTGGGTTGGAACCCGGGGTTGAGGCCGAGGGCATCGTAGAGCACCAGGACCTGGCCATCACATTGGGAGCCGGCACCTATGCCGATGGTCGGAATGGTCAGGCTACGGGAGATCTCTCCGGCCAGCTCAGCCGGGATCAACTCGAGGACGAGTCCAAAACACCCGGCCTCCTCCAGCGATTGGGCCTGGTGCCAGAGCCGCTCTGCCGCAGCTTCTTCCCTGCCCTGAACTCGGTACCCTCCCAAGGCATGAACAGACTGTGGAGTCAGACCCAGGTGGCCCATTACGGGGATCCCGGCCTGAACGAGCTTCTCCACTGTCTTGCAGGTAGAGGCCGTTCCGCCTTCGAGCTTCACAGCCTCGACGCCGGTTTCTTTCAGCGCCCTCCCCGTATTCCTGAGAGCATCCTCTGGAGAGACCTGGTAGGAGAGGAAGGGCATATCCAGAACCAGGAAACTCTCAGGTGCCCCCCTTCGGACCGCCTTCCCGTGGTGGATCATCTCATCCAGCGTCACCGGGATTGTAGACGGATAGCCCAACACCACTTGACCCAGGGAGTCGCCGATGAGGAGGAGGTCGACGCCAGCTTCCTGCACCAACCGGGCGAACAGAAAATCGTAGGCCGTCATCACCACGATCTTCTCTCCCTGGCTCTTCATTTCCAGGAATCTGGGGATGGAACCTCGAGGCATTCGGGCTTCCGTTTCGGTGGACAAGAGGTGCTCCCTCTGGTTGGCCCAATTTGTTGGTGCGAACCCTCTTGGAAAGGGTGAGGCCCCAAGGTTATGGGGCCCGGAGAGGACTGTCAAACCTCCCTCGTTATCCCTTACCCCACCTCGCCTCCCCTGGTCCTCCCACCTACCTTTCGGGCATGTCGATGATCTGGGATGCCCCTCTTACCGCCGCCGTCGCCAACGAACTCAACGCCCGTTTGGGAGGAGCCCGCCTCCGGGCTCACAGCTTCCATTGGGACCAGAGGGAGTTGGTTCTCTTTTTCCGGTCGCAAACCCTTCGCTGGTCTCTCCATCCCAGGACCGGCTGGGTGACGCTCCACCCTCCCATGGATCCCCCCGAAGGCTCCCGCCCCCTTTCGGCAGATCTGGTCAGTGTGGAGACCCGCCCCGATGAGCGGGTCCTCCGGTTCCTTTTCCAGAAGGTACGAGGGCGTACCCGATCGGTTCAGGTGGTTGTGGAGCTTATGACCAACCAGTGGAACGCTCTACTGGTGGAGGGCCGGGAGGAATGGATCCGACATCTCCTCTGGACCCGCCGCTCCGATAGTCGGACCCTGACGGCCGGGCAGGCCTACGAAGCGCCGGCTCCTCCAGGAAGAAGAGGGCGAGACCCCGCTCTGACTGAGGAAGAGTGGAATGCCCTGGTACTGACTCAAAATGGAGAGACCGCCCAGAGGAGGGTCCTGGAGACGGTCGCCTTCACGTCCCCCTTGAACCTTCCAGTCCTCTTCCGGAAAGGGGGGGAGGGCGACCTGGCAGGCACCGGAGCGGACGTGGGGTACTCACTCTGGCTCCGGCTTCGGTCTTTGGAATCCCTCCGACCTTGTTTACTAGAATTAACTAGAGGTCGTCAGCCCTATCCTATTGTTTTGTCAGGTTTTAAATATATTGAACTTCCCACGGTTTTAGACGCAATCAAGATGGTTTCAGAGGAGCCCTCGGAAAGGGACGGTTCCTCAGAGAGAGTTCTGGAGCGACTTGAGGGAGCCCTTCAAAAGGGCCAGGGTCGGGTTCGAGCCATCCAACGCGAGATGGACCAAGCCACCGATCCGGAGGAATCCAGGGAAAGGGCCAACCTTCTTCTCGCCCGCCTGGGAGAGGTAAGAAGGGGCGAAACTCAGGTCACCCTTAAGGGCTTCCAGGGGGAGGAAGTGGTTCTCTCCCTGGACCCGTCTTTGAGCCCTCAGGAGAATGCGGAAGCTCTATACGATGAAGCCGCCCGGCAGGAGCGGGCCCTGAGTCGGCTCCCCCCCCTCCTGGAAAGAGCCGAGGCCAGTGCGGAGGAGTTGAGACTCCTCAGAGAATCCCTCCTGGCTGGTGAGATCTCACCGGAAGAGGCGGAGACCCGGCTCCCTGCAGCCCCGGGGAGGAAGAAAGGAAGTGGTCCGGACGAGGAACTGCGTCTCCCCTATAGGAGATTCCGAAGCTCAGGTGGAATGGAAATCCGGGTGGGTAGGGGATCCGGAGATAACGACGCCCTCACCTTTCAACATGCACGGCCCGACGACATTTGGCTCCACGCCAGGGAGGCATCCGGAGCCCATGTCATTCTCCGCTGGGCCGGGAAAGGGCCCCCGCCAGCGCGGGACATGGCGGAAGCAGCCGTCCTCGCAGCCCTCCACTCTCGGGCACGGAACGCGAAAGTGGTTCCAGTGGATTGGACTCGGAAGAAGTACATCCGAAAGCCGCGGAAAGCGCCACCGGGCACCGTCAGTCCGGATAGGACCCAAACCCTCTTCGTCCAACCGGATCCGACGTTACCAGATCGGCTGATCTGGGAAGACTGAGGCGGGACCTCTCATTGAGCGGAGGGAAAGCCGTCCATGCCCTCCCGCAGTTCCCTCAGAAAGACACCGGCACCCTCTACTCCCCCTTGATCCAGCGCGTTGAGGAGAGCGCTTCCTACCACCACCCCCTCCGATACCCCCGCCACCATGGACGCTTGTTCAGGAGTGGAGATCCCGAATCCCACGGCGATGGGGAGTTCGACTTCCCCTTTGACCGCCTCCACTTCCCTGCCCAAATCAGACCTAAGCTCCTGCCGGGGGCCCGTGACTCCTGTCCGCGAGATATAGTAAAGGAACCCGCTCCCTCCCCTGGCGACGGCCGCGATTCGATCCTTGGCGGTGGTAGGAGCGAGGAGGCGAATCAGGTCCAGTTCTGAGGCAATGATCTGGTCTTCCAACTCCTTGTCCGCCCCCGTAGGCAGATCGGTCAGGAGCAGGCCCTGGGCCCCCGCGTCCACAGCATCCGAAAGAAACCTCCCCATCCCATACCGAAAGATGGGGTTCAGATAAGTGAAGAGTACCACGGGCAGGTCATGATCTTCTCTGAACCGCCGAAGGAGATCCAGAACACCTCTCACCGTCATCCCTGCCTGGAGGGCTTTGAAGGAGGAGCGCTGGATGGTGGGCCCATCGGCGAGAGGATCGCTGAACGGGATCCCGAGCTCGAGGATGTCACCCCCAGACGCGGCAAGGACCCTCATGAGTTCCAGCGAGGTCTCTGCGTCGGGATACCCCGCCGTGAGGTAAGGAATCAGTACTCCGCGGCCTTCGGCTCTCCGACGGGCAAAACAAGCCTGTATCGACGCAGAAGATGGATGCATGAAGTTGGTGGCTCCGAGGAAGACAATCGGTTCCGGCCCTTGGGCC
>JBDHMC010000118.1:0-6837 GCA_039656355.1 Gemmatimonadota bacterium
AGTAGAGACGATCCTGTGCGGGACAGGCGACGCTCCAGAAGACGAAGGGCCCGGCGGCGGGCCAGGAGCTGCCCGGCGGATTGGACCAGGCGCCTCTGAACTCGGTGATGGTCATGTCACCCATGACCAGCTCTCGGGTTGGCAGATTGTCCCGTTTCACCGTTTGGGGCCAGTTGTACGACTCCTGGGACACAGCCTCTTTCCAGTCCATGAGGGAGTCCGCGGTCAATCCGGTGGGAATAGGCGTTCGCCACGTGACCCCGAACTGGCGAATGAGCTCCGACGGGTCGGGGTTGTCATTTCTGAAGATATAAAGGGAATCTTGGGCACTGAGTCGGTAGACTTCGGGGAAGAGCAGGCTGAACCCGGCCACCTCCTGAAGGCTGTCGGCGAGTTCTGTCTTGCTTCCGCTCACGAACATTCGCCGGAGGACTGTTTCGCGAAATCGCTCTTCCAGAATTGTGTGGACCTCGTCCACCATGGAGAAGACCTGTGCGTTGATATCACCGTCCGGGTCAACAAGCAGCACGGTGACCTTCTGGTTTTTAGCCCATACTTCTTCGGCCTCCACGAGCCCCGGGACTGCGAAGGTCACCGTGTCATGCAGGGTGGCCAGAGCCTCTGCGATCCAAGGATCTTCGGGGGTCCCGATAAGGACCTCCTCCCTGAACTTCTGTAACCGCTGCCACTCCATCCCGATGGGAGCTTGATACGTGACCCGGAAGGTCCGCTCTGCCCGAAGAGTGAAGACATCGGGTGATAGGACAGCGACTACCGAATCTCGAAGTGGGGGCCACCATTCCTCGGGAGCCACCACGATGACGGCGTTGGGGTCGCCGTAGGCCAAGCCCATGTCGCAGGCGTTGGCGGATAGGGCGAGGGAGGAAACCAGAATAACCAGGAGCACTTTTCGCATGGCCGCAGCCTTTCAAGACCCGAGGCGAATCCATCGATCCAACCCTACTATCAGGTTCTACAGCAGGAAGAGTCGGGAGTTCACGTCGAGTTGACCAGCCCCGGATTGAAATCGAGTCTGTTTCTGGGCCTTACTCTGATCTCAGCGCTTCTACCGGGTTCACCCGGCTTGCACGGCGTGCTGGCACCAACGCTGCGACCAGGGATACAGCCCCGAGGATCAAGGGGACGCCGATGAAGGTCACGGGGTCCATGGCTCCGATGCCGTAAAGGAAACTCCGGATGGCTTGGGCAAGACCGAGACTTAGAGCCACTCCAATCACCACACCAACGGCCACCAATCCCATGGCGCCCCGAAGGACCATGGCCACGACCTTCCCGGCGTCGGCCCCCAGGGAAAGGCGGATCCCCACTTCCCGTGTGCGGCGGGAGACGCTGAAAGCCACGGTGCCATAAAGGCCCGTGCTCGCCAGAATCAGGGCCAGGGCACCGAAGACACCCAGGAGAAGGGCTGCCATGCGAGGAGGAAATAGGGCGATGGAGAGGTGCTCGGACATGGTTTTGGATTCCATGATCACAAGCCTCGGATCCAGCTCCCGGGCCACCCGGCGGAGCTCCGTCACGATCTGGGCTTCCGGGATGGTTCCCGTTGCCACGATCTGAATGCTGGGTTCTTCGGTTTGCTCCTTGGAGAGGTAAATATACGACCGATATTCTTCACCCAGGGTCCACACCTTGGTGTCTTTCGCGACCCCCACGATCCTGTAGGGAAACTCTCCCGAGGGCCGTTGAACCTCCCGCCCAATGGGATTCTCACCTGGCCAGTACTCCGTGGCAGCGGTCTCGCTGATGATCACGACCGGCTGGGAGCCCCGCTGGTCCTCCGGGCCGAAGGATCGCCCCGTCATGATGGGGATCTCCATTACGTCGAAGTAGGTTCGCGACACGGTGTTGTACGCGATCTCGTGGTGGTCCTCTCCGGATGGGGGCTCCACGCCCGGCAGGTCCCACGAGCCTGTCTGGAAGCTGATGCCAAGGGGCAGCATCTCTGCCGAGGCCACTTTCTCCACTCCCGGTATGGCCAGGCTTCTCTCCTCGATTGCCTCGGACAAAAGGGCGAACTCCTCGTCACCGATATCGTTCCCAAAGGCCATCAGCCAGACGATGCCCCCCTCCCGGAGGGAGAACCCCAGATCGATATCCTGAGCACTCTGCAGGCTTCGGAGAAAAAGGCCGGCCCCCAGCAGAAGGACCATGGAGATGGCCACCTGTGTGACGATAAGAGTATTCCTGAGGCTGAATCGCTTCTGCCGCCCCGTGCCGGTGCCGGACTCATCCTTCAGGGTGGGCGCCAGGTCCGGTTTGGTGGATTGAAGGGCGGGAACCAAGCCGAAGAAAGCCCCTGCGATGGCGGATATCCCCAAGGTGAAGAAGAGGACCGTGCCGTCCAGCCCGATGTCCAGGCTGATGGGGATTGGAATGGGTGGCTGGAAGGCCATCAGGGCCTGAAGGACCCAATTGGCCACCAGAAGACCCGCAAGGCCCCCCATCACTCCGAGAATAATCGTCTCCGTGAGAAGCTGCCGGATGAGCGTCCACCTCTTTGCTCCCAGGGCCAGCCGTAAAGCGATCTCCTTTTTCCGTTCGGATGCTCGAGCCAAAAGGAACCCTGCCAGGTTGGTGCAGGCAATGAGCAGGACCAGGCCCACCACGGTGAGGAGGAGGGCTGCCACGGCTTGAATCGAACCGTCTACGATGGGGTGAATGGCTACTTCTGAGGTGGGCAGGAGATTGAAGCTCCGTCCGCGCCAAGCCTCCGGGTACGCCTCACGCTGTTGGGCGGAGAGCGTTTCCAGGGCTGCACGAGCCTGGTCCACGGTGACGCCGGGGGCCAAACGTGCTTTGATGAATGTGCTTCTGCTGGTCCTGCGTGTGAGGTGATTGGAGGAACCTTCGAAGTTCAAGACATCCGACATCATAAACGGCGCGAACATGTCCATGTTGATTCCGGGGGCCGTAAACCCTTGAACGGCCTCGGGAGCCACCCCCACCACCGTGTACTGGCGACCTCCCAATCTCAGGCTCTCACCGAGAACTGCCGGGTCTCCACCGAAACGCTTCTGCCAGAAATTGTATCCGAGGACCACCACTGGATGAGTTCCGATGGTCTGGCCTTCCTCGTGAACGAAGAACCGCCCTAGCTCAGGCTCGATGCCCAGAAGAGAGAAGAGGTTCCAGGAAACCACCTCACCCCAGATGGGCTCCGTGGTGGTTTCGTTTTCCAGACGGGAAAAGAAGGCCTCATAGCCGCCTACGCCGGCGAAGAGATCCGTCCTGTTCCTCAGATCCACCAGATCGGGATAGGCCGAGATGCTGTACGGGTATCCGTCATCTTCCTCGCTGGTGTAGATCTCCACCAACTCCTGTGGAGCCCGCATGGGGACACCGGAGAAGAGGATGGCGTTCACCAGGCTGAAGATGGCCGTGTTGGCGCCAATCCCGAGGGCCAAGGAAAGAATAGCGATCGCTGTGAACCCCGGGCTCTTGGTCATGCGCCGAAGGGCATAACGGATGTCTTGATTCAGGCGGTCCATGGCACTCCCAAGGTGGGGCGGGGGATCAGATACTTCCCCTACGAGGAGTGGCGGTGCGGGTTTCGGTCCGTCACCAATAGAGGCATCGAACCTACTCCCTGTGGTGACATCCCATGCTGGCTTTGTTTTCCCACGCAGCCATGGTGATGAGGATGGATGTTCGAACGGCATTGCGAAGCCCGATAAGCCCATCGGTGATTCGCGTGACCCGGTAAAAGCCCTCGATTTCGGTTTCGAGAGCCCGCAGTTCCCGGATTGCCCTGGCCAGTCGGGGCGTGGTCCTGATCAGACCTACATAATTCCACATGATGTGCTTGATGCTGCCCAGATCCTGGCTGATGAGGGCTGGGTCGGGCGGTTCAGTTTCGTAATCCTCCCAGGAAGGGATATCGAAGGGGGGTTGAGGGAAGTGCAAAGGCAGGTCTTGCCCGATGTGTTCGGCGGCTCGCTTTCCCCACACCAGCCCTTCCAGGAGCGAGGTGCTGGCCAAGCGGTTGGCTCCGTGGAGGCCGGTACAGGCCACCTCCCCGACGGCATACAGCTGGTTTATGGTGGTCCGACCCCACTCGTCCGTCCAAACCCCGCCGCAAAAGTAGTGGGCCGCGGGCACTACAGGTACCAGATCCTTGCTGATGTCGACTCCGTAGGAGAGGCCGGTCTGATAGATGTTGGGGAAGTGCTCTGTGATTTGGTCGGATGGGATATGGGAACGAAGATCCAGAAAAACGTGGGGCGTGTCCAGCTTCAGCATCTCGTTATGAATGCTGCGGGCTACTACGTCCCGGGGAGCCAGGTCCCCCCACTCAGGACTGTACTCTTCCATGAACGGTTCCCCGTCCTCTCGGACCAACTTGGCACCGGCTCCCCGCACCGCCTCGGAGATTAACGCGTTCGGGGCATGGGGGTGATAAAAAGTCGTAGGGTGGAACTGGATGAGCTCGGTGTTGATGACCCTGGCTCCCGCACGATCCGCCATGGCCACCCCGTCCCCCCGGGCGCCGGCGGGATTGGTGGTGCGGAGGAAGATCTGACCGAGTCCTCCGGTGGCGAGAATCGTTCTTTTAGCCAGGCACCGAACCACTCGACCTTCCCTCTGATCGAGGATGTATGCTCCCACGCATGAGAGGGTGTCGTAAACAGCTAGGCGGTCTCGAGCATGGTGAGATGGGGTGAGGAGATCGATGGCGGTATGCTCGGTGAGGAGAGTGATGTTTGCGTGGCTCGCCATCCTCTTTTGCAGAGCGACCTGCACGGCCTTTCCGGTGGCATCAGCGGCGTGAACGATCCGGGGCACCGAGTGGCTTGCTTCCTTGATCAGCGACAAAGAACCGTCACCGTTCCGGTCGAACTCCACCTTGGCCTTCCCGATCAGGAGCTCCTCCACCAGGCGTGGGCCGTCTTCGGAGAGGATCTTTACCGCCATTTCGTTGCAGTGGCCGGCACCTGCGAGCTTGATGTCTTCGGCCAGAAGCTCCGGCGAGTCGTCCTCCCCTTTGAAAACGATCCCGCCCTGGGCGTGGTAGGTGTTGGACTCCCTGGGGTCCTGGGCCAGGGTGACCACGGTCACGGCCAATCCGGCCTCTGCCAGCTCGAGGGCCGCTGTAGCACCAGCGATCCCGGAACCGATGACAAGGACGTCGGTTTCAACTCTATCGGTCATGAACGCCATCCCGAAAAGGTCCTTTGTCCTATCCCCGCTGCCGAATTGCAGACTCGAATGTACGCACTTGGGAGGAACGCCGGCACTTCGGCGGCCCTGGCTGGCCGACGGACTTCAACTCAATCCAGATCGGGGCGCCACCATGTTTGTTCTCCCGCAACCTGGCCGTCCGAGTCGAAGGCGACACCCTCCTCCTCCAGCCTCGCTCTTTGAAGGGGGCCGGCCCCGCTGGGAAGTCGGTACGTGGAAAGCCCGCCTTCCCGATTCACGACACGCCACCATGGCAGGTCGGTATCCGGACCCAAACGGTTCAGAATCCAGCCCACACCTCGAGCTGCCCTGGGCTGACCTGCCATGGCCGCCACGGCTCCATAGCTGGTGACCTTCCCATCTGGAATCTGGGCCACGATGCGAAGGACGGCTTCTTGGAAGGGTGACATTTCTACTACGTGTCTCGGCAGGACCAGGAGATTATCTTCCCTACTAACGTAACGAAAACTCATGGAAACCAGAGCGTTTCTTGATCAGGCGTGGAGAGCCGATGAGTCAACGCACCTTCCATATACACGCCGACTCGGACGTGGCTGATCAGGGCCCCGTTCACGACCACTTCCATGGGACCACCGGCGACCGGAAGGCGCAACGCAACCGGATGCGGTGGGTCTTGTGGATTACCGCCGGGTTCATGGTGGCAGAAGTTGTGGGAGGGGTACTTTCCAACTCCCTGGCTCTGCTGGCGGATGCCGGACATATGTTCACCGATGTGGGGGCTCTTGCCCTCTCCTTGGTGGCCATGCGCCTGGCCCAGAGACCGCCTAGCCCCACAAAGACCTACGGCTACGTGCGGCTGGAGATCCTCGCGGCCTTCATAAATGGTGCCGCCCTCCTTTTCATCTCACTGATGATTTTGAAGGAGGCGTGGGGTCGGTTCCAGTCTCCTCCCGAAGTGGACGGGCCCCTCATGCTGGTTGTTGCGGTGGTGGGGTTGGGGGTGAACGTGACGGGAGCAATCCTGCTTCGCAGCCATGCTGGTGAGAGCCTCAACATTCGCGGTGCCTATCTCCACGTCCTTGGGGACCTTCTTGGCTCGGTCGGGGCCATCACGGCGGGGATCCTGATTCTGACCAAGGGTTGGATGATGGCCGATCCCATCATCTCCGTCGTGATCGCTCTTCTCATTCTCTTCGGCGCCTGGCGCCTGGTAAGAGAGGCCGCCGACGTACTTCTGGAAGCCGCCCCCCGCGGACTCGATGTGGAGGAACTCGTTGAACATCTCAGGGAGATCGAGGGGCTCGAGGAACTTCACGACATCCATGTCTGGACCCTCACGAGTGGCTTCGTGGCCATGAGCGGACACGGGGTCATCGACGACCTGAACATACACCGGAGGATTTTGGACGAGATCAACGAGGCCTTGAACCAGCGTGGAATATCCCATGTCACGTTCCAACTGGAGCCCCGTCCACTGCACCAGATCAAGGAAGGGGCCAAGGAGGGGGAGAGTGAAGGAGGGGTGCCATGATCCACTTTCTCGAAATAAAAACGACACGTCGTGATGAGCTGATCGATATTGGAGCCCAGGTCCGTGACGTGGTCCAAGCCTCAGGTTTACTGGAAGGTGTGGTCCATCTCTGGTCGTTGCACACTACCTGTGCCCTTACCGTGAAC
>JBDHMC010000119.1:0-7051 GCA_039656355.1 Gemmatimonadota bacterium
GAGTTGGTGGGGGAAATCGTCGACGAGACCGATCTCCCCGAAGAACCTCTCATCCGGATTTCGAGGAACGAAGTCATCGCCGATGGGGCCCTGGATCTTCGAGAAATAAACTATGCGTTCAATGTTTCGCTTCCCCAGCTCGAACACCGATCCTTGAACGGCTTGATCATCGAGGAGTTGGGATATGTTCCGGAACGAGGGGAAAGTCTGGAAGTCCAGGGTGTTCGGATCGATGTCGTAGATGCCACCGAGACCCAGGTGACAAGGGCACGGGTCCGAAAAATCACGTCACCCAACGTCACAGAGGAGTCCTGAGCTTGGCGTTGGTTCTCCCCTTCGATGGGAAACTCCCCCACGTGGCACCTGACGCTTTTCTGGCTCCATCAGCCGTCCTCATCGGCGATGTCCAGGTGGGATCTCAGGCGTCCATCTGGTTCGGGGCTGTTCTTCGGGGGGACCATCCGAAACACGGAATTCGAGTCGGCCCGCGAAGCAACATCCAGGATAACTGCGTCGTCCACGTGGGAGACTGGCAACCCACCATCATTGGTGCAGATGTCACCGTGGGACATGGGGCCAAGTTCGAGAGCTGTACCATAGAGGATCGATGCGTGATTGGGGTCAACGCCGTGATCCTCCAGGAGGCCCGGATTGGCGAAGGCTCCCTCGTGGCAGCCAATAGTGTGGTCCTGGAGGGAACCCATGTCCCTGGAGGGAGCCTGGTCGCCGGAGTCCCTGGGGAGGTTCGAAGGACGCTGGAGGGATCGGCAGCCGAGTTTGTACGGAGAAGCAGTACCCATTATCTGGATGCCTGCAGGGAATACCAGGCCCAGGGCATCGATGGTGGGGACCGGTGCGGGGCCTGCGGGGGGCCTACGGCAGAAGTCCACTCCGAAACCGTTTGTCTCAGCTGCGGGCTGGGAGGGGATCCAACGAGGCAGGCCGGCTCTTAGGAGCCAATCCAGGTACCGGGTGTCGTGCTCGCGCTAAAGAGGTATCCCCAGAAACGTTGTGGCATACCAAGCGATGAGGCGCTCTCCCCACCCGTAGCTGACGGACGCACCCACCGCCAGAAAGATCCCAAAAGGCACCAACTTCCCAGTCTTCCATGAGATGGGGCCGAACACTACGGAGCCCAGTAAGGCCCCAAGGAAAAGAGTCAGGAGGACCCCTGGGACTCCCAAAAAGGCACCCACCATCCCCATCATCTTCAAATCCCCGCCACCCATGGCGTCCTTCTTGAAGAGCCAGCTTCCCATCTTCGCGACCAGCCAAAGGAGGCCAAACCCGACCCCGGCGCCGAGGAAGGCCTCAACGGTGGTAAGCCCACCTGAAAGAGGAGCCAGAGCCAGGCCCAATATCCCGCCACCCACGGAGAACTGATCCGGGATGATGTAGAACCGAGCATCGGTAATGGCGATTCCAAGGAGGATCGTAAGGAACACCGCACCCCGAGCACTCTCCACGGAGAGCCCATAGTGCATGAAGGATCCGGCCCAGATCAGTCCTGTGCTCAACTCCACCATGGGGTATTGAGGGGAGATGGCCGCCCCGCACACGCGACACTTTGCCCGGAGAATGAGGTAGCTGAGGACAGGAATATTGTCGTACCAACGAATCTCTGTCCCGCACCCTGGGCAATGGGAGGGAGGCCTCACCACCGATTCTTCAGAAGGCCACCGGAGGGTACAGACATTCAGGAACGAACCAAACATCAGCCCTACCAGCCCCGCCAGGACTGCGAGCTGCCATTGGTCTTCGAAGGGAAACCCCATCAGTTCTCCGTCTTTTCCCCTTGGGAGGGGCTGAGAGCGAAAAGAAGTATGGCCCCCGCCAACCCAGCATTCAATGAGTCAACACCCGGATCCATTGGAATTGCCAAGACTCTGGTGGCTTTTTCCAGGAGCTCGTTTCGGGCTCCTGCCCCCTCATTCCCCACCACCAAGGCCCAGGGGGCGGCGACGTCGACAGCCCTAACGTCTTCCCCGACCGCATCGGAAACCAGGAGAGGCACCCGTTTCTTCTCGAGCCACGGGGAAACCTGAGCCCAGGGCAACTGGAGGACCGGAATATGGGCCAACGCGCCGGCGGAAGCCCGCACGACTTTTGGATTGAAGGGGTCTACCGTTCCCTCGAGGGCGAACACCCCGCTCAATCCAAAGGCCCGGGCCGCCCGGATCAGTGTGCCTGCATTCCCAGGATCCTGGACGCCATCCAGAAGGAGGACCCTCGGAGCCGAGTGGGCCGCCAGAGCACCCAGGGGATCTTGGGGCTCCTTTACGACCATGAGAACACCTTGGGGATGTTCGGTATCGGATAGGCCCTCCAACTCTTGGTCCGATACTTCCTCCAGAGAGAGACCGGAGGCTGTCAGGGACGCCATCAGGTCATCCCCACCTTGGATTCGGTTGAGGCGGGGGGAAACGAGAGTGAAGCGGACCTCTGGTGTCAGCTCTCCCTTTAAGATTTCTCGAACCCCTCGGACTCCCTCTACCAGGAACTGCCCCTCCCGAGGGCGGGTTCTGGGGTTCCGAAGACGCTCCACGACCTTGGCTTTTTCCTTGCTCAGAGCCATGCGCTCAAAGACCTGTTTGGGTATCTGCCGCGAAAAGCCGGCAGTTCGCTATCAGGATGACTACGCCCAAGGGCTATTCTATACTTCAACCGAAGCCGATTTTCGAAAAGCCCACCGTTCGAGAGGGGACGAACCTCAGAGACACCATGACAGCCCACACTCTTCCCATTGCCCTCACCATCGCCGGGTCTGACAGTGGCGGCGGCGCCGGAATCCAGGCTGACCTCAAAACCTTCCAGGCCTTCGGTGTCTTCGGCACCACCGTCCTCACCGCAGTCACCGCCCAGAATACCCTGGGGGTGCAGGTGATCCATCCGGTCCCCATCGATGTTGTCCGGGCTCAGATCGAATCGGTAAGCGAAGACCTCAGACCAGGTGGGGTCAAATCCGGTATGCTCGCCACCTCAGAGCTGGTCCAGGCGGTGGCCGAAGCCATCCGGACCCACGAGCTCGACAACTATGTGATGGACCCCGTCATGGTAGCCACCAGCGGTGACCGCCTATTGGCCCGGGACGCCGAGGCCGCTCTCATTACCGAGCTCCTTCCTTTGGCCACGCTGGTCACTCCGAACCTCCAAGAGGCCAGAATCCTTACCGACCTCCCCATCGAGACCCTCGAAGAGATGCGGACATCGGCCAAGGCCTTGGTGGAGATGGGTGCCGGTGCCGCCCTGGTCAAGGGCGGGCACCTCGAGGGGGGAGAGCTTGTCGACCTGTTCTGGGACGGTGTTCAAGAGGTGACCTGGCAGCGGACCCGGTTGGATACACCCCACACCCACGGAACCGGATGTACCCTATCGGCGGCAGTGGCGGCGGGTCTGGCGCGAGGCCTCCTTCTCAAGAAGGCCGTGGACCATGCGGTGGACTTCGTGGCCCGAGCCATCCAAACTGCCCCAGGCCTTGGCCAAGGACACGGACCGGTGAATCACTTCGCCGGAACCGCCTTCTTGCCGGGCCTGGACCCACCTCAGACCTCGAGCTGGGCCAAGAAAGCCTGAATCAGCTCTTTCAACCGTCCCCCGGCCACCTGACTCATTTCCAGAACTTCATCGTGGTGGAGAGGGTCCGGTCCCAGGCCCGCTGCTTGGTTGGTGATGAGGGAGAACGCCACGACCCTCATTCCCAGAGCCCGAGCGGTGATGGCCTCCGGGACGGTAGACATGCCCACGGCATCGGCCCCCGCCATCCTCAGAGCCCGGACCTCCGCAGGAGTCTCGTAGCTGGGCCCCAGGACCGCAGCATAGGTCCCCTTGGCCAGAGGAATCCCCCTCTTTCCAGCCACATATAGCGCGAGGCTCTGGAGTTCAGGGTCATAGGGAGCGCCCATATCAGGGAACCTCTCCTCACCATCCGCACCGCCCGCTGCCGGTCCGGCAAGGGGACTTCGTCCCATGAGGTTGAGATGGTCGTCCAATAGGAGGATTGACCCGGGACTCAGCTCGGGCACTAGGCTACCTGCAGCGTTGGTGAGGATCACCGTCCGGGCCCCAAGGTGGGCTGCAAGTCGCACGGGGGCCGCCACCACCCCGGGGGCATGGTCCTCGTAATAATGGAACCGACCCGCCTGGAAGAGGACCCGCTTCCCCTGCACCTTTCCACTCACCAACCGCCCCGCATGCCCCTTCACTCCCGGCTCCGGAAAGCCCGGGACGGCATCAAAGGGAATCGACACCCCGTCCGTAACACCCTCCGCCAGATCGCTGAGGCCGGACCCCAGGACCACAAAAACATCTGGTCGTTCGGGGATTTTCTCCCGGAGCGCTTTTAAAGCCTCCTCCATGGGAAACCCCGTGAGGGTCATAGCAGCATGCCGGCGATGGTAGCCGTCATGAACGCTGCCAATGAGCCAGCCACCATGGCCCGCAGTCCCACCCGGGAAAGGTCATGTCTCCGGGACGGAGCCAGGCCCCCGATACCGCCCAGCTGAATGGCGATGGAGGAGAAGTTGGCGAACCCAGACAAAGCGTAGATGGATATGATGACGGATCGAGGTTGGAGGGTCCCTGCCTGCTGGAGCAAGGAAGACAGCTCCAAGTAGGCAACAAATTCGTTGACGACGGTCTTGATTCCGAGGAGGGATCCCACCGTTACCGCATCCACCCATGGCACACCCATGAACCAGGCAAGGGGCGCCAGGATCCACCCCAAGATGTTCTGAAAGGAGAGGCTCTCCAGTCCTATGAGGCCACCACCCCACCCCAGGAGAGCGTTTGCCATGGCGATGAGCGCGATGAACGCCAAAAGCATGGCCCCCACGTTCAACGCCAAACCCAGGCCCTCGCCGGCTCCCCTTGCCGCCGCATCGATAACGTTTACGTCGGGTCTCTCCAGCTCGATGGCCAGTTTATCTTTGGTCACCGGCTCCCCGTCCTCTGGGTACATGAGCTTGGCCATCACCAAGGCGGCAGGCGCAGACATGACGGATGCCGCAATAAGGTGGCCGGCGATATCGGGGAAATAGGCCAACAGCATCCCTACGTAGGCTGCAAGGACCCCACCGGCCACCGTAGCAAACCCTCCGGTCATGACGGCGTGGAGCTCCGACATCGTCATTTTCTCAAAGAAGGGTTTGATCATCAGGGGGGCTTCGGTTTGCCCAACGAAGATATTCCCCGCGGCCGAGAGGGTCTCGGCCCCAGATGTACCCAAGGTCTTCTGCATGACCCAGGCAACCCGCTTCACCACCCACTGCATGACCCCTACATGGTAGAGAACTGTCATGAGGGAGGAGAAGAAGATGATGGTGGGCAAAACATTAAAGGCGAAGGACGCCCCGGTTCGGGCGACCTGGCCGGGCATCTCCTGAATAGGAGCATTCGTCCCGGCTTCCCCCAACCCCACGGGCACGTTGTTGTAGACCAAGTCCCCGAAAATGAACCTGGCCCCCTCGACGGTGAACCCCAGGAGGGCCACAACTACGGTGTTGAGCCAGTCGAAGAGCCCGGCGCCCATGGGTGTCTTCAAGATAAAGACCGCAAAAATGAGCTGGAGCCCAATGCCCCAGAGGATTACCCTCCAGGCCACGTTGGATCGGTCGACGGAGAACGCCCACGCCAGAAGGCCGAGGAGGATCATCCCGAGGAGGGAGCGAAGGCGGGGGAGTAGTGGGGTATTCAACCCCCCGGCCGCCTGGTCCCGAAGACTGGTTTGGGCCGTCTCTTGAGGGGTGCTCTCCAGGCTTGCCGAAGCTGTGGCCACGGCAACCCCGGGCGCCCCGATGGGCGCCTCGACGAGCGCTCCATTGGGCGCCCCGTCCGGGGAGTTCTCCAGCGAAGCCGCCAGGACCCCGGCACCCAGCAGGAGGGCTGCAACGCCCCAAAGGGCCAGGAGGGGGATGGGGGGTCGCTTCATTTCAGGATGCCTCCAGCTCTGGATCTACACAGGCTCTATGTGTTGCTGAGGGTGTGGGAAGGGCCGGTCCAATATGAGGGGATGACCTCCTCCTTACCACCACCCTCCCCCTTTGAGATCTCTTCGGCTGACCTGGAGCCCTGATCGCTTGGCCCTCACCAGCACTCGGTTCTGGAATAGTTTTACCAGGGCCACCCCAGCCACGAAGCCTCCGATATGGGCCCAGAAGGCCACCCCGCCACCACCTCCGGCCAGCTCCAGGCTGGAATAGGCCACTTGGAGAGAAAGCCAATAAAGAAGGAAGAACCAAGCTGGGAGAGGAAACACCCGAATTAGGATGATGATAATAAAGAGTGTATGGACCCGAGCCTTCGGGTAGAGTACCAGGTAGGCACCCATGATGGCGCTGATGGCCCCTGAAGCGCCAACCATGGGAATGGGCGAGACCGGATTCGAGGCGATGTGCCCACCACTGGCCACCAGACCGGTCAGAAGGTAAAAAACCAGGAAGCGGCCGTGCCCCATTGAGTCTTCCACGTTGTTCCCGAAGATCCACAGGAACCAGAGGTTCCCGATCAAATGCATCCAACCCCCATGAAGGAACATGGATGTGATCATGGTCGGCCAGGTAAGGCCTCCCAGCCGGCAAGGACCACCCCCAGCGAATGGGCCCTCACCTGCCAGTCGGCCCGTAATCTCGACCGGGATGGTTCCAAAGCTGCAAACCGACCCGGTCAGGGCCGGTTCGGAGAACCCGCCACCCTGAACCAGAATCCACACACCGATGCACACTCCCATGATCAGGAGCGTGACCAGAGGGAAGATCTCGGTCGGGTTATCGTCGTAGAGGGGAAACATGGGCCCTCAGTCAGGAAAGGAAGGAAGGGTCAGGCCTCAGTCAGGAAAGGAAGGAAGGGTCAGGGTAGGAAGCCTCCTACCTAGGAGCCTGTCCGGGTAATGGAGCGAGCCGCGTTACGAGCGCCACGGGGCCAGATGGTAGGCGGGAGTTCAAAGGCATAGCCGTGCGCTACGGCGAGAACTCCCAACGAAGCAGATGGCCCCGTGCCGTCGTAACCCGAAGGGCACAGGGGGGTTGCGGCGCCATACGGCGTCATGACTCCTCCC
>JBDHMC010000120.1:0-6789 GCA_039656355.1 Gemmatimonadota bacterium
GCCCATAGGCCGGAAGGCCGGGATCGCCTTCACTACGGTGTACGTGGCCTATATCGCGCTGCTCTTCGTGCTGTCGTAAAGAGTTATCATCAAAACCTCCTCCTGAAATATTTTCCCACAACGCCTTTTCGCCGTATTTTTCCGGTGTCAAGTTCGGAGCCCATCGCCCACTGGAGGTTATGATGACCCATCACCACACCGACACCATCGGCCGACGGAATTTCCTGAAAGGTGCTGCAGCGGGTCTCATCTTCCTTCCCCACACCGACCTGACCACTTGGGGGACCCGTGGTACCACCCGTACCTCAACGGTTGTGGTAATCCGGACCACCGACCGCAAAGACGGCGTGGCTCGGGCCATATCCCTGTTGAACCCTACCGGGATGGCCGGAAAGCAGGTTGTCGTCAAGCCCAATTTCAACACTGCGGGTGCGGCACCCGCCGGCACCGACAACGCCACCCTGGCCCAGCTGGTTACCGAGCTTCAGGAACGGGACGCCAAGAGCATCACTCTGGGCGAGTCCAGTGGGCCTCCCAACACCGGGGAGGTGATGGCGGAGAAGGGGATTCCGGATCTGGCCAGCGATATGGGATTCGACACGGTCAACTACGACGAAATCCCAGACGAGGACTGGGTCCATTTTCAGCCCAATGGCACCCACTGGCCCGAGGGGTTTCATCTTCCGCGCCACGTAGTGGAGGCTGAATACAATGTCTCCACCTGTTGCCTGAAAACCCATGGCTCTGGCGGCGTTTTCACCATGTCCATGAAGCTTTCGGTGGGGCTCACCCCCAAGCCGATCCGGCGGGGAATGCACCGCTCGCCTGATATGCGCCGAATGATCGCTGAGCTGAATCAGGGATTCACACCTCAGCTCATCGTCATGGACGGAGTCGAGACCTTCGTCGATGGCGGCCCCACGCGGGGCACGCTGAAGCAAGGAAACGTCATGGTCGCAGGGACCGACCGGGTGGCTGTGGACGCTGTGGGGTTGGCCATTCTGAAGGATCTGGGGTCCAACGACGCCATCATGGGCACACCCATTTTTGAGCAGGAGCAGATGGCCCGAGCCGTGGAGATTGGCCTGGGTGTGAGCGGGCCGGATCAGATCGAGCTCGTCAGCGACAATGATGAGGGCAAAGCCTACGTCACGACGCTGAAGGAGATCCTGGCTCAGGGATAGGGATCCGTTCTGATCCCGGATCGCTCAGGCTTCCGAGCCGCCCAGGCTCCCGGATCATTCCGGTACCAAGACAAAGGGTCGACCCATTCCACCAGGGTCGGCCCTTCTTGCATCTCCGGTCTACAAAGTGTACCCTATGAGGGTCTACATTGCAGACCGGATCGGAGAAGAAGCGATATGCCCCCCAAGACGTTTCTGGGAGAGTTCGAACAGATGGTTCTCCTGGCCATCCTCCAACGCGGGAAGGACGCGAACGCGCTGGAGATTCGTCGGGAGCTCGAGGCCAGCGCGAACCGCAGGGTGACGAAGGGTGCTTTTTACACCACCTTGGATCGCCTGGAAAAAAAGGGATACCTGACCTGGGAAGCCCGTGCCGCCGAGAACGGGCGTGGGGGGCTACCTCAACGCCACTTCACGGTCACACCTGAAGGCATCGCGGAACTCAAGAAATCCAGGGACGCCCTGACCCAATTGTGGAGAGGTCTGGATCGGGTCCTTGAGATCCGATGACTCCCCCATCGATCTCTCCACCTCCACGCCGGGCGGATGCCCTGCTGGACCGTTGGCTCCCCAAGGGAACCCTGGGATCCAGCATCATCGGAGACCTGCACCAGGAGTATGAGGAGCTCCGATCCTCCAACTCCGTCCGTTTCCCCCGCGTCTGGTATTGGCGTTCGGCCTTGGGGGTGGCGGGCCGGTATGCCCTCCTTCGCCTAAAGAGCCGTGGGGTGCCGGCGAAACCGGCCGAACCAAGCCGAATCAGCGCGACCACTGCGTTCATCGCCGATCTTCGCTTCGGTCTGAGAATGCTCGTCAAGACGCCCCTCCTTTCCCTGATAGCGATCTTCACAATCGGGCTCGGGGTAGCCCTCACCACCCAGACCTTCTCCGCGGTGTACGGAACTATTCTGAGAGGGCTACCGGTACCCGGTGAAGACCGTCTCATGGCCATCGACGAGAACCGGCTGGAGCTGGACATCGAGTCCATGGAGATGTCCATACATGATTTCCTGGACCTCCAGGAGAACCAAACCTCCTTCGAGGCCGTGGCAGCGTTCTACCAGAGCTCGGTGAATCTGGCCGGTGACGAGGGCCTGCCGGAACGATTCTCCGGCGCCTATATGAGCGCCAACGCCCTGGCCCATGTCGGCGTGCCTCCCCTCGTGGGTCGGGGTTTTCTGCCCGGCGAAGAGGACCCGGGGGCCACTCCCGTGATCGTGCTTGGCTATCACGTTTGGAGAAACAGATTCGCCAGCGATCCCCATATCGTAGGAAAAGCCATTCGGGTGAACGGCGAAACCACAGAGATCGTGGGGGTGATGCCCGAAGGTTTCATGTTTCCTTTCCGAGAAGATCTTTGGCTCCCCTACCGGATGGACCCGACGACGCTGCCTCGCGGAGCCGGCGACGACCTGGATGTGTTCGGGAGACTGAGAGAGGGCGTATCCCAAGAGGCGGCCCGGGCGGAACTGGCGGCCATCGCCTCAGGGCTGGCTCTGCGCTTCCCCGAGACGAACGAGGACGTGGGAATGGGGCTCCAGCACTACGAGCGCCGCTTCATGCCCCAGGAAATCCGGGCAGTCCTATGGGTGATGCTCGCCGCCACCTTCGGAGTCCTCCTCATCGCATGTGCCAACGTGGCCAACCTGCTTCTGGCTCGAGCCACCACTCGCACCAAAGAGGTAGCCATTAGAACGGCCATGGGAGCCAGTCGGTTCCGGGTAGTCCGCCAACTCATGGTGGAGTCTGCTTTGCTGGCCTTGCTGGGAGGGGCTCTGGGGTTCGCTCTCAGCGTCTGGGGGATGGGGGTCTACAACAATTTCGCAGCCGACATCAGCCGGCCCTATTGGATTGATCCGACCCTGGATTTTCCGGTTCTCCTCTTCTGTATGGGGGTGACACTGGTGGCTAGCCTCGCCGCCGGCCTCTATCCGGCGGTCAGGGCTTCGGGTCTGAGAATCAGCGAGATCCTCAAAGACCAGAGCCGGGGATCGTCCAGCCTTCGCATGGGTCGATTCAGCACGGCGCTGGTGGTGACGGAGATCGCGGTTTCCTGCACCCTCCTGGTGGGAGCAGGATTCATGATCCAGAGCGTGGTCAACCTCGGAAAGGTCGACCTCGGCTTCGATCCCTCCGGGGTGCTGACGGGGCGGATTGGTCTATTCGAAGCCGACTACCCGGATGAGGAAAGCCGGGACCAGTTCTTCAGCCTTCTGAAGCAACGCCTCGAGGCTGAACCCGGTGTCACCTCAGCGGCCCTCTCCACTCACCTTCCCGGGCTTGGAAGCTTCACCTATCATGTGGCCATTGAAGGTACCGCCTATCCTGCAGACCGGGATTACCCCTCGACCAACGCCACCTCGGTGAGCAGCGACTACTTCAAGACCTTTGGTGTGGAGGTGATCCAGGGTCGGGATTTTCATGCCTTGGAGACCAGCATCGGTGGTGATCCAGTGGTGATCGTCAACGAGAGCTTCGCAGACCGATACCTGACAGGTGGCGAAGCGTTGGGCCAACGCATTCGATGGGGGCTCTCGAACTCCCAACAACCGTGGATGACCGTGGTGGGAGTGGTCCCCGACATGCACGTGGGTGGAGGAGTGGGGGGGCTCGGGGATGACCGACTCAACCCGGAACGGATTCTCATCCCAAAAGGGCTCTACGATCACCGGTTCTACTCCGTTTCGATTCGATCCGAAGGTGATCCCGCAGCCATGGCGAGTCGGCTCCGGGAGGTCGTCACGGAGCTGGACCCGAACCTCCCCATCTACGACCTCAGGCCACTGGACGACGCATTGAACGCGGCGACTTGGGCATTCAGGCTTTTTGGGGTCCAGTTCTCGGTGTTCGGGGGTTTGGCCCTGTTCCTGGCGGCCGTGGGACTTTACGGAGTCATGGCGTTCTCAGTGATTCAACGGCGGCGGGAGATGGGAGTCCGGATGGCGTTGGGGGCGGAGGATGCCTCCATCATGCGGCTCATCCTCAGACGCGGGGCGATCCAGCTCGGGATCGGAATCGCTGCGGGACTGGCCATGGGTGCCACTATGGGACGACCCATGCGGTTCGTGCTGTACGGGGTGGAGACCGGTGATCTCCGAGTGTACCTGTATATCGCGGCGACACTCCTATTCGCCGGTTTCCTGGCCTGCATCATTCCCGCCCGTGCGGCGACTCGAACCGACCCGCTAGAGGCCATGCGTGTGAGTTAGGATTAGTGCGCCCTCCCCCTCTTGAAGTAGAAGTACACACCCACACCAATGGTCATGAAGATCATCCCCACCCATGCGTGGAGTGGCCGTTCGATGAAAGTGTTCAAGACGAACAGGCTGGAGATCCCGATGAACACGATGGGCGTGAAGGGATACCCCAGCGTCCTGTAGCCCCGCTCGGCGTCTGGCCGCCTCCGCCTGAAGATGAACACGCAAGCTCCGGCCAGGGCGAAGAACACCCAATCCATGAACACCACGTAGGTGATCACATCCTCGAAGGTCCCCCAAAAAAGGAGCAGGAATACGGCCCACCCCGATTGGGTCAGGATGGCGTTCACCGGAGTCCGGAACCTTGGATGAATCTCCGCTAGTCTCTTGAAGAAGATCCCGTCAGCGGCCATGGCGTAATAGATCCTGGGGGCAGACAGCGTGTAGATCCCAGCCGTCCCGAAGACGCTGATGGCAATGACGATGGCAATAAGGGTACCGCCGAAAGGAATCACGGTCCGGATGGCGTCAGCAGCGACGCTCTCGGAGGTGGCAATGGCCGAAACCGGAAGAAGGAACATGTAGGCGAGATTGGTGAGGATGTACACACCCGCCACTACCAGGGCACCCATGATCATGGCCTTGGGCACGGTGCGACGGGCATCGATAGCCTCACCGGCCACGAAGCTGGCGTGCTGCCACCCACCGTAAGACCACAACACCCCAATGAGGGCCAGGCCAAAAGCCACCATGAGACTCTCGGACGGTTCGGTCACCCCCCCGGGAAGGCTCATGGTTCCCGCCTCTCCCCAAATCAGCCCCACGACAATCAAACCGGCGATTCCCAGGAGCTTCAAGCCTGTGAAGCTAGTGGCGAAAACCTCACCCGCCTTTACCCGGACAATGTTGACGACGGAGACCACCACAATGGTGAGGACGGCAACCACCAAGGTGGTGGTCTCGCCCATGGGGAAGACGAAGCCCAAGTAGGTAGCAAAAGCGATGGTGAGGGCGGCGATGGATCCTGAGGTGATGACGAGGAGATAAGCCCATCCGTAGAGGAAACCCGCCAGGTCGCCGTATCCCTCCTTCAGGTATAGGTAAACGCCACCCGATCCGGGGAGCATGGAGCCGAGCTCCGCGAAGGTTAGGGCCCCGGTAAGAGCAATGACCCCGCCCAAGGTCCAGACCAGCAGAATCATCCAGGGGGACGGAAGGTGGCCAGCGATCTGAGCCGGAGTGAGGAAGATCCCGGATCCCACACAGGAACCGATGGCCACCATGGTGAGACCGTAGAGGGTCAGCTCTTTCCTGAGTTTCGGCATGTCAGCCTTTCAGCGACGCCGGAACAGCCTCCATTCGCTCAGTACTCCGGGTTGTAGCCCAACACCTTGCTGGTGCCCACTCCATACCGGGCGAACCCAGTGGCAAGGATAAGGGCACAGACCACCCCGTCCAGCACGGGTACATCAAGAGTCTCTTGGATTTTCCGGTCCATTCCAGCCATCCCGGCACACCCGAGGACGATGACCTCGGCACCGTCTTCTGTCACTGCTCGCCGGGAGAGCTCCATGAAGAGATCCGAATCCGTCCAACCCTCCTCGCCTTCTTCCGGAGCCCGGATGGAAACCATGAGCTCCTGCAGGTGATAGGCCCGGACCTGTAGCAATTTCCCGGGGATGGAGTGCTGGTGGGTGGTGACGACAGCAAAGTTATGACCCAGGAAAGACGCCAGCTTCATGGAGGCCTCGCCGATGCCGATGACGGGCTTGGCGGTCACTTCTCTGGCGGCATAAAGGTTCGTGTCGCTGTGGCACGCGATGACGAAAGCGTCGAAGGCCTCTTCATTCTCCCGGAGCACATTAAGCATCCCGGGCCCCGATCGGACCTCGTCCTCGTACGTCTCCAGGAACCGAGGGGCCTCTGGAGTGGCATGCGTCTCCACCTCGACGTCCCCCCGTGCAAAGCCTTCGGCAGACTCCTTGATGGCCGCCGTCATCCCGGGATCACTGTTCGGATTGATGATGAGGATGCGCATGGCGTTCGACTCTCCTGTGAGAGGTCACCGTCTCGGGATCGATCCTCCGCAACCTACGGGAACCTCCCTGCCGTTGTCATCGGGGGAGCGGCCGATCTCACTGCCCCGACCGAGGGGGAGATGGTACTGGGAATCCTCTGCCCAAGTGGGGCGAGCCGCATAACTCGCGCAGAGGCTCCCTAGAAGGCTGTTGCGAAAAGGGGGTGCGGCCGCGCACAGGGGTTTTACGGATGCCAGACAAGGAAGGACGACGAACGCGATGCTGAAGCATCGGGGAGGAGTTCTGACGCCGTATGGCGCCGTAACCCCCCTGTGCCCTACGGGTTACTGCGGCACGGGGCCATCTACTACGTTGGGACTTCTCGACGTA